>NZ_SMJY01000270.1:0-6557 GCF_004348355.1 Micromonospora sp. KC721
CGCCCCAGGCCCGGCCCCACGCCGCCTCCGCCCAGATCGCGCCCGCGATCACCGCGAACGTGAACAGCGGGAACGAGAAGGCGTGCAGCGCGAAGGTCAGCCGCTCCAGGCCGGCCGCCGCCGGCAGCCGGCGGGCCAGGGTGTACGGGAAGCTGCGCCGGCCCTGCTCGTACCCGTTGCGCATGAGGAACGCGACCGCCGGGACGACACCCAGCAGGAAGATGCCCGAGGCGACGACGATCGTCGAGACGTGGATGATGAACCAGTACGACTGCAGTGCCGGCATCAGCGGCACCACCTGGACGTAGAGCTTCAGCTCCGCGAAGGCCAGCAGCAGCACCATGACCAGGGTGAGGAAGAGCCCGAGCCGGCGCAGCGACGGGCGCTTGACCAGCACCGCCAGCCAGGCGACGGTCCCGATCCAGGTGACCGTCAACACGTACTCGTACATGTTGCCCCAGGGCATCCGCTCGGCGGCGATGCTCCGGGTTACCAGCGCGGCCAGGTGCAGCACGGCGGCGAGCCCGGTGAGTCCGACGGCCGTCCAGCCGGCGAACCGGGCCCGCTGCGCCGACCGAACCGGCGCGCTCGTGACGGGAGTGGGGGGCGTGGCGGGCGGCGCGACACTGCCTCCGGCCGCGCCGACCCCGGCGCCGACCAGTTCGCGGGCCGGTGCCGCCGCCGACACGGCGCGGGCGTTGCCGAGCGCGTACTCGACGGCATGGCTGATCATCGCGAGCAGGTACGCCAGGATCGCGAACGTCACCAGCTGGTCGGACAGTTCGGCCATCACTGGACCCTCTCTCGCGTCCGCCCGTCGTCGCGTACGGCGGCGACGAGCTGGGCGAACTCGTCGGCGAACCCCGGATGCTCGGTGCGCGGCAACCCACCGGCCCGCACCAAACTACTACCGCTCGTCGGAGATCCACTCCGGGGGTCGGCCGGGACCACCCGGAACCAGACCCGGCGACGCCGGACGAACAGCGAAGCCATCAGGCCGGCGAGCAGCACCACGCAGGCCACCAGCAGCAGCGTCTGGCCGGGGTCGTGCCGCACCGAGAGGGTGATGTACGGCTTCGTGCCCAGAAACTCCAGCGTGCTGCCGTCGTCCAGGGTCCACTTCTCCCCGACGCCCAGCTTCTCGTCACCGACCTGCTTGAGCCGGCCGTTGCTGACCTGCCGCTGGTCGAGCTGGTAGACCGAGCCGGGGATGCCGGCGTCCAGGCCCAGGTTCCCCCGGTACGCCACCAGCACCACCGCCGGGTTCCGCTCGGTGGGGAACCGCGACGACGTGAACGGCGGGTTCTCCGGCGCGGTCGGCAGGTAGAGCCCCTCGAAGGCGACCTGCTGGTCGGGGTCCCGCTTCCCGGTCGCCGGGTCGACGTTGGCGTCCGGGAAGGCCGCCACGCCCTCGCTGGTGATGTTCGCGTCCCCGGTGGTCAGGAACGGCACCGTGCTGGTCTGGCTGCGCCCGTACCGGTCGGTGTACTTCAGGATCGGGGCGTACCCGTGGCCGAGCAGGTAGACGTTGGCCGAGCCGAGCCGCAGCGGCGAGTTGACCGAGAAGGACGCCTGCCGGGTGGATCCGGTCAGCTCGTCCACGGTCACCGTGGCCCGGTAGCTCTCCGGCTGCCCGGACGGGTGGAACCGGGCGTCGAAGTCGTCCAGGGTCAGGCAGAAACGCGGCAGGTCGCCGCTGTCCATCCGGGGACCGAGTGACGCCTCGGCGTACTGCTGGCGGGTGTTGCAGAACTCCTCGCCGGCCACCAGCAGCCGGTTGCCGTGCCAGCCGTACCAGGAGCCGAGCACCACCCCGAGCAGGACGGCGACCAGCGAGGCGTGGAAGAGCACGTTGCCGGTCTCCTTGAGGTACCCCTTCTCGGCGGAGACCTCGTTGCCGCGTACCTCGACCCGCCAGCGACGGCGGCGCAGCACCGCGGCGATCGCCGCCGGATCGGCGGCGGCCGGAGCCTCCAGCACCGCATGCTGGGGCAGCCGCTCCAACCGCTTCGGGGCCGCCGGTGGGCGGGACCGCAGGGCGCGCAGATGGTCCCGCATCCGAGGCAGGATGCAGCCGACCAGCGAGGTGAACAGCAGCAGGTAGATCGCGGAGAACCAGACCGAGCCGAAGACCTCGAACCCGCCGATGCGGTCCAGCTGCGGGGCCAGGTCCGGATGGTCGCGGAAGTACCGGTCGACCTGTTCCGGGTTCACCCCGCGCTGCGGCAGCACCGAGCCGGGGATCGCGGCGACGGCGAGCAGAAAGAGCAGCACCAGCGCGGTACGCATGCTGGTGAGCTGCCGCCAGGAGTTGCGCAGCAGGGCCAGCACCGGATTGGGCCGCCGGGGCGCCCCGGCCGGCGCGACCGGCCGGTCGTCCACGGTCGTCATCAGATGCTCACCTCGCCCACGCCCACGGTCGTCTGCAACCAGATGACGACGTTCTGCCAGCCGCCGGTGATCAGCGCGAGGCCGATCAGGATCAGCAGCGCCCCGCCGATCCGGGTAACCCACCGGCTGTTGCGCCGGACCGCGCGGAAGACCCCGAGCAGGCGCTGGAAGCCCAGCCCGAAGGCGACGAACGGTACCCCCAACCCGAGGCAGTACGCCACGGCCAGCACCACCGCCCGGTCGGTCTGCCCGCCGGTGGCGGCCATACCGAGCACCGCGCCGAGGGTCGGGCCGGTGCACGGCATCCAACTCAACGCGAAGACCGCGCCGAGCACCGGAGCACCGAGCAGCCCGGCCGCCGGGAGCCGGTTGATCCGGAACTCCCGCTGCAGTCCCGGCAGCACCCCGAGGTAGCCGAGGCCGAGCAGGACGACCAGCGCGCCCACCACGACCTGGAAGGTCCGCTCGTAGTCGAAGAAGATCCGGCCGAATCCGGCGAAGAGGATCGCGGTGGCGGTGAAGACGAAGGTGAACCCGGCGATGAACAGCAGCGTCCCGGCGAGCACCCGGCCCTTGACCAGGACCGCCGGCCGGCTCTCGGCCCGGGTCGCGACGGCCACCCCGGCACCGGCCGCACCGGCCTCGTCGGCCCGGTCCGGTGGGCCGGCGTCCGGCGACGCGTCCTCCGGGCCCGGTGGGCCGGCGGCGGCCGGTGCGGCGGTGCGGCGGGTGCGGCCCTCCAGGTCAACGCCGGCCAGCCCGGTCACGTACGACAGGTAGCCCGGCATCAGCGGTAGCACGCACGGGGACAGGAAACTGACCAGTCCGGCGAGCGCCGCCGCGCCGACGGCCAGCAGCAGCGGGCCGGACTGGGCGAGTTCGCGGAAGGTGTCGCCCATCAGCGCGAACCGGACGCCGGCTGCTCGGCCGCGATCCGCTCGACGATCGGCTGGAGGCCGTCCTGCTTGACAGCGGCCCGGATCACCGTGGCGACCCGGCCCTCCCGGTCCAGCACGACGGTGGCCGGGATGGTGTTCGGCGGGATGTCCAGGGCGAGCGCCAGCCGGCTCGCCGGGTCGAAGAGGCTCGGGTAGCTGACCCGGCCCTGCTCGAAGGCGATCGCCTTGTCCTTGCTGTCCTGCACGTTGATGCCGAGAAAGCTCACCCCGGCGGCCTTGGTGGCCTGGTGGGTCGCCTCCAGGTCGTCGGCCTCGGCCCGGCAGGGCGCACACCAGGAGCCCCAGAAGTTCAACACCACCACCTGGCCGCGGGCCTGGGCGACGTCGTACCGACCGCCGGCGAGCAGGTCACCGGCGATCTTCGGGGCGGCGGAGCGCTGCTCCGGCGCGCACTCGACAATCCCCCCGTTGGTGGCGCAGCGGCGCTCTGGGCTGTCGTCGTCGGAGGAGCAGCCGACCAATCCCGCGGTGGCGGCGACGGCAGCGAGCGTTACGGCGAGCGTCCTCCGGGTGAACATCAGGCCCCCTTGGCCGTCCTGGCTGTCGGCGAGATGGCGATCAGGTGCGCGGCCGGCTCGCTGTAGCCGATGCCGGCGACCTTCGCGCCGTCGAAGTGGAACGAGGTGAGGCTGGCCAACCCGCACTGGCGGCGGCGCGGGTCGTGCCAGAGCCGCTTGCGCTCGACGTACCGGCGCAGCGTCCAGATGGGCAGCTGGTGCGAGACGAGGACGGCCTCCCGCCCCTCGGCGGCGATCCGGGCGGCGTGCAGGGCGGCAAACATCCGCTCGGCGATGGCCCGGTACGCCTCACCCCAACTCGGGGTGACCGGGTCGCGCAGCACCCACCAGTTGCGGGGGTCACGGAACGAGCCGTCACCCGGCGAGACCTTCTTGCCCTCGAACCAGTTGGCGCTCTCGATCAGCCGCTCGTCCACCCCGACCGGCAGCCCGAACTGGGCGGCGATCGGCTCGGCGGTCTGCTGGGCGCGTTCCAGCGGGCTCGCCACCACGTGGGCGACCTCCCGCTCGGCGAGCGCCTGCGCGGCGGCCTTGGCCATCTGCACGCCGAGTTCCGAGAGGCGGAAACCCGGCAGCCGGCCGTAGAGGATGCCTTCCGGGTTGTACACCTCGCCGTGCCGGAGCACGTGCACCACGGTCCTGCTCACCGCTGCGTCCCTTTCGCTCGCGACTGCGGGGCTCGCAAACCCGGCTCACTCCTCGCGCTCACCGCTACGTCCCCTTCGCTCGCGACTGCGGGGCTCGCAAACCCGGCTCACTCCTCGCGCTCACCGCTACGTCCCCTTCGCTCGCGACTGCGGGGCTCGCAAACCCGGCTCACTCCTCGCGCTCACCGTTACCCCCGTTGGCTGCCACGGCTGCCGCCCGCGCCGCCGCCGGCAGCGCGGCGGCGATCTGCTCACAGGCGGCGTCGTCGATCGCCGCCGACACGAACCAGGACTCGAACGCGCTCGGCGGCAGGTAGACGCCGGCGGCGAGCATCGCGTGGAAGAACGCCTTGAAGGCGGGCACCTGCTGGGTACGCGCAGTGTCGTAGTCGACCACCTCCGCGTCGGTGAAGAAGATCGAGAACATGTTGCCGGCGTACGACAGCCGGTGCGGAACCCCGGCGGCGGCCAGCGCGTCGGCGGCGAGCTTGCCCACGACGGCGGCCGTCTCGTCCAGCCGGCGGTAGAGCGCGTCGTCGGCGAGCCGCAGGGTGGCCAGGCCGGCGGCGCAGGCCAGCGGGTTACCGGAGAGGGTGCCGGCCTGGTAGACCGGACCGGCCGGGGCGAGCCGTCCCATGATCTCGGCGCGCCCGCCGAACGCCGCGGCGGGCAGGCCACCCCCCATGACCTTCCCGTACGTCCACAGGTCGGCCTGCGACGGGTCCAGCCCGTGCCAGCCGGCGCGGGAGACCCGGAACCCGGTCATCACCTCGTCGACGATGAGCAGCGCGCCGTGCGCGTGCGCGATGGCGGCGAGGCGCTGGTTGAAACCGTCACGTGGGGCGACGACACCCATGTTGCCGGCGGCGGCCTCGGTGATGACCGCGGCGATGTGCGCGCCCTCGGCGGCGAAGACCTGCTCCACCGCGGCGATGTCGTTGTACGGCAGCACGATGGTGTCGCCGGCCGCCGCGCCGGTGACACCGGGCGAATCGGGCAGGCCGAGGGTGGCCACGCCCGAGCCGGCGGCGGCGAGCAGCCCGTCGGAGTGGCCGTGGTAGCAGCCGGAAAACTTGACGATCTTGGAGCGGCCGGTGAAGCCTCGGGCCAGCCGGATCGCCGACATGGTCGCCTCGGTGCCCGAGTTGACCAGACGGACCTGCTCGACCGGGGTACGCGCGACGATCTCGGCGGCCAGCTCGACCTCGCCCGGGGTCGGGGCGCCGAAGCTGGTGCCCAGCGCGGCGGCGGCCTGCACCGCCTCGACCACCGCCGGGTGGGCATGGCCGAGGATCAGTGGCCCCCAGGAGCAGACCAGGTCGACGTAGCGCCGACCGTCGGCGTCGTACAGCCAGGGGCCCTCCCCCCGGACCATGAAGCGCGGGGTGCCACCGACGGCACGGAAGGCGCGCACGGGGGAGTTGACCCCGCCGGGCACGAGGGCCGTGGCGCGGTCGAACAGGGCCTCGGAGGCCGGCGCGTCGGCCGGGTAACGGCCGGATCCGGCGGAAAAGGTATCGGTCACGATGCGGCCATTGTTACAGCGCGGCAGTGCGAATGGGCAGCCACCCCTGCTGCGGGTTACCAGACTCACCCGTGGGGCAGACCTGACCCGGGGTGCAGCGCCCGCCGGGCCGAGACACGGAGATCGCGATAGGCTGGCCGGGTGGATCGTGCCGAACTGTCCATCACGGTACACCGGTCGGGCGACGAAGCCGTGCTTCGCCTCGCCGGTGAGATCGACATGCTCACCGCCGGTCAGCTGTCAGCCGTCGTGAACGAGGTGCTGACCGATCCCCCACCGCGCATCGTGCTGGATCTGGGCGGTGTCACCTTCTGCGACTCCCAGGGGCTGGGCACGCTCGTCGTGCTCAGCCGCAAGGCCAGTCACGCACAGACCCTGCTGGTGCTCAGCAACGTCGGCGACTTCCTGCTGCGCGTCCTGGACATCACCGGGCTCCGCTCGGCCCTGATGATCCGCAACGAGACCGCCCCCTGACCCGCCGTCGCCGCCCGGACAGGTGGGGCGGCGGGTCCGGGGC
>NZ_SMJY01000271.1:0-6471 GCF_004348355.1 Micromonospora sp. KC721
CCCCACCCGGAGACCGCCGGCACGCCGGCGGCTGCCGCCACCCCGTCCGGGCTGGCCGCCGCGCGCGCGGCGGCTGCCGAATCCCGTCCCGCGTCGGGTGCCGACCCGTCTCCGGACGGATCCGCCCCGGTGGTCGATGCTCCCGCCCGCCGTCCCGTGCCGGCCTCGGCGGTGCTGCCCGACCCGGCCACCCCGGAGCCGCCCCGTCCGGGTTCGGCCGCGCCGGGCGCGCTGGACGCCGTCGCGGTACGCCGGGTCTGGCCGGAGGTGGTCGGCAAGGTCAACCGGAGCAACAAGCGGATCGCCGCGTTGATGCGTGACGCCGTGGTCCGTGACCTGGACGGCGACGCGCTGGTGTTGACGGTGAAGTCGTCGGTGCTGGCCAAGATGATGTCCGACCACGCCCAGGTGTTGACCGACGCGCTCTACGAGGAACTTGGCGGCCGGTGGCAGATCCGCTGCGAGGTGGCCGGCGAGCGGGGCGGGGTGTCGCTCGGCGGCCCGGCCCGTCCGGCGTCTCCGGCCCGGCCGGCTGACTCGCCCCGGCCGGCCGACCCGGCCGGCGACGGCCTGCCGAACTCGGGCGGTCCGGCGGGCACCCCGGGTGCCGGCTCGGCCGGTGGCGTGGGCACCCCGGGTGCCGGCCCGGTCGGCGGTGCGGGTGGGTCCGGCGCCGGTTTGGCAGGGCCCGGCACCGCGTCCGGTCAGCCGACCGGCTCCGGCGGCACCGCGACGTCTTCCGCCGGCAGTCGGACGACCTCTGCCGGCGGTGACCCGCGCGCCCACAGCACCGGCCACCGGTTCCCCGGTCCGCCGGCGGCCGATGCCCCCGGTGTCGCCGATGACGAGGAGTGGCCCGAACCGGCACGTCCCGGTGGCGGGGACGACTGGCCGGAGGCGGCCCGCCCCGGTGGCACGGCGGTGGCCGCCGACCGGACAGCGGTGGCAGCCGGTGGCCCGACGGTGGGCCCTCGGGGCGCTGCGACCGGAGCGGCGGTGGCCGACGACCGGCCGGAGGTGACCCGGCCGCCCGCCACGACCGCGCCGGCCGTAGCGAAGCCGGCGGCAGCCGCGCCGGCCTCGGCCGTACCGAAACCGGCAGCGCCGGCGACGACGCCGCCACCGGCCTCCGGTGCCCCGGTGAACAGGGCGATCGCGGCGGCCCGGGCGGCCGCCGCGGCGGCGGCAGCCAACAAGGGCCAGCGGCCCACGCAGGCCGGGCGGCGGACCGCTGACGCGGACTGGGCCGGTGAGCCGCCCTACGACCCGGACTACGACGGGCCGCTGCGCGGGGGTGGCCGTCCCGAGCCGGCGGCCCCGGCGTACGAGGGGTTCGACCCGGGTGACGAGCCGCTGGACGACGTGATCGACGAGCGGACCGCCCGGCAGTCCAGCGAGGAGCAGGCGGTGGCGTTGCTCCGGGAGGCGTTCGGCGCCGAGCGGATCGACGAGGTCGACGCGCGCTGAGGCGCGTGCCGGTCGACGATGACGGGTGCCGCCCCCCGGCTAGGCTGGGCGCGGCCGAGCAGACGAGTGCGAGAGGGAGTCATCCGTGCGCCCAGGTGGACAGCCGAACATGCAGCAGATGCTGAAGCAGGCGCAGAAGATGCAGCAGCAGATCGCCAAGGCCCAGGCCGAGCTGGCCGAGGCGGAGCTGACCGGCACCGCCGGCGGTGGCCTGGTCACCGCGACCGTCTCCGGCGCCGGTGAGATCAAGGCCATCAGGATCGATCCGAAGGCGGTCGACCCGGAGGACGTCGAGACCCTGGAGGATCTGGTGCTCGCCGCCCTGCACAACGCCGCCGAGGCGGCCCGGGAGCTGACCGAGAAGAAGATGGGCCCGGTCGCGGGCGGCATGGGCGGCCTCGGCCTGCCCGGGTTCTGAGTCGCCAGATGTACGAGGGCGCCATCCAGGATCTGATCGACGAGCTGGGCCGCTTGCCGGGTGTCGGCCCGAAGAGCGCCCAGCGGATCGCGTTCCACGTCCTGTCGGCCGATCCGGCCGACGTCAACCGGCTGGCCGGCGCGCTGCGCAAGGTCAAGGATCTGGTTCGGTTCTGCACCACCTGCTACAACGTCGCCGAGTCGGAGCAGTGCCGGATCTGCCGGGATCCGCGTCGTACCGACGAGGTCCTCTGCGTGGTCGAGGAGCCGAAGGACGTGGTGGCGATCGAGCGGACCGGTGAGTTCCGGGGGCGCTACCACGTGCTCGGTGGAGCGATCAATCCGCTGGAGGGGATCGGGCCGGACAACCTGCGGGTCCGTGAGCTGATGGCGCGGCTCGGCAGTGGGACGGTCCGGGAGCTGATCCTGGCCACCGACCCCAACACCGAGGGGGAGGCGACCGCGACGTACCTGGCGCTGATGGTCAAGCCGATGGGGATCGCGGTGACCCGGCTCGCCAGTGGACTGCCGGTCGGCGGCGACCTGGAGTACGCCGACGAGATCACCCTCGGCCGCGCCTTCGAGGGGCGACGCGCGGTGTGAGCCACGGTTAGGCGATGGGCGGATGATGCTCTGGCGATGGCGTTGTTGTGATGCGCGCGTCGATCCTGAGCCTCCCGCATCTTTCGCCGAAAGGGCCACCGTGCGTCGATTCCTGATCCCTCCGCGACGCTCGCCTCGCCCGCGCCACGCTCGGTGGCGCGACCGGCCGGTCCTGACCGTGTCCTTGATCCCGACCGGCGACTCGGTGCCTCCTGGCGCCGCTCATCGGACCGGGTCGTCGACTGGACGAAGACCGACTGCGGCTACGGCGTCGGCCAGGTGACCTCCGGAATGAAGAAGAGCGACACGAGCCAGTGGATTGCGGGAGTGCGGTGGGACCACACGAAGCAGAAGGCGGTGGCGCTGGACTACGCGACAAGCATCGCGGCCGGCCTACGCATTCTTCAGGACAAGTGGAATCAGACCTGTAGTGCGGGTCTGATCGCGAACGACGGCGACCCGAGATACATCGAGAACTGGTGGTTCGCCATCTGGGCGTACAACACCGGCTTCTACCGCCAGATTCCGGCGAGCCCGGCGGCGCCTTGGGGGGTGGGCTGGGTTAACAACCCCGCCAACCCGAACTACCCGGCAGACCGGAAGATGTTACTGACCGCGCCGCTGGACGTGCCGGACGCCAAACCACCGGTGGACGACGACATCGGTTGCGACAACCCTCCGGGACTACGGCGGAGCAGATGCGTAGCACGGCGACGCCGTACTACTGGCAAAGCTCGCCAAGCAGCATCGGCGACTACCACCGGGCGGCCGAGGGGCAGTTCCGGGAAATGTCCCAGATAGCGTCCGGCGCCCTGGATGGCAATACCACGCTGGTGTTGCTCTCGGCCGGTGGCAACGACGCGGGCTTCCCCCAGCACGATGACCCGGTGCGCCCTGGAGAACTGCGCCACTGCCAGCTATGAGGAGACGGTCCGACTACGGATCGACGATGCCCAGGTCGAGGTACGCCGACTGATCGACGCGGTGGCTGCCAGCGCGCCCAATGCCACCGTCATGCTGGTCGGCTATCCCCGGATCTTTGCCGATTATCACCAAGACTCGTGCGTGTTTGCCCGCTATACGGGTGCCGAGATGGACATGCTGAACCGGTTGGCCCTGCACATGCGAAACGCCCAGCGCGCGACCGCAGACGCGGCCCGGGTAGCCGGCAAGCGGGTGCAGTTCACCGACATGGTCGAGGGCATGCTTGATCACGGTACGTGTCGCAAGTACGACACCAACCACGACGTGCTTGTGCCGGACGACATCAATGGTGTGGTCGCCGGTCCCGCGGGGGAGGGCGACTTCCGGATGGTGGACGGCGACACCTACGCCACCTGCGTGGGCTGGATCGTCGCTGGGCTGAACGTCTGCATCAGCCGTGCCTCCTTCCATCCCAAGGACACCGGTGCGGTGACGTACTCCAGCGCGGTGACATCCCGGCTGTCCGCAGTGGGCTACAACTGAGTGGGATCTGGTGGGCCCGCGCGACGAGCGCGGGCCCACCAGGGTGCCCGGGGGAGATGGCCTGTGATGATGCGACGGCGGGGCTCAATGTCCTGGACGCCGGCGGTGCTGACTCTTTGGCTGCTGCTGGCCGGGGTGGGTGTCCTGGTGGCCATCGAGGTGGAGAGCCGGCGACTGGCGGCGGACAACCGGGCGGAGGAGGCGCGGGCCGAAGCCGCCCTGACCCGTGACGCGCACGCGTACGCGGACGCGGTGATCGCGGTCGGTGAGTTGGCGCCGACCGACGAGCGGCTGGCGGCGGTCGCTGGGGTCAACCGCGTGGAGGTGCGGGAGGTGCACCGTGCCCCGGCCCTGTCGGTGGTCGTCTACGGCACTGAGCGCTACGCCACGACGTTCGGCATGGCGACGATGCTGGCCTGCCATCGGGTGACTTTCAGGGACCTGGGTGCGGGGGCAGCTCGTGCGGCCGTCGAACGGCTGCCCATCTGTCCAGGGGCAGGTTCGCGACCCGCGCCTTCCTGATCTGACACCCATGGCCTTCCCAGGTAGGTATGACGTAACAGTTTGGCATCGTGGATGCTGGATCGTTCGGCGGGGAGTGGCTGTGGCCTTCGATCCATAGGCCAGCTGTTGGCTGGGATACGATTCGGTACCAACCGTCCACCGGGCAGTTTCCGCCGTGTCGACGTGAGGGCTATGGTCACCGCCATCGGTGACCACGTCACCACATTGACGTACCCCAAGGACGAGGTGAAGCACCATGCGTGCACCCAGGCCGAAGGCCGCCATCGCGGCCGTCGCGGTCGCGGCCCTCGCGGTAGCAGGCTGCGCCGAGAGCGACCGTGGAGACAGCAGCGGGAGCAAGAAGGACACCCTGGTGTTCGGCGTAGCCGGAGACCCGAAGGTGCTGGATCCGAGCTTCGCCAGCGACGGCGAGTCGCTGCGCGTGGCACGCCAGGTCTTCGAGACGCTGGTCCGTCCGGAGGAGGGCGGCACCAAGGTCACCCCCGGCCTGGCCGAGTCCTGGACCCCGGACGCCACCGGCACCACGTGGACCTTCAAGCTCCGCTCCGGCGTGAAGTTCCACGACGGCACCGACTTCAACGCCGAGGCCGTCTGCGCCAACTTCAACCGCTGGTACAACGCCAAGGGTCTCATGCAGAGCCCCGACGTGACCGCGTACTGGCAGGACGTCATGGGCGGCTTCGCCAAGAACGAGAACGCCGACCTGCCGCCGAGCCTCTTCAAGTCCTGCACGGCCAAGGACGCCACCACTGTCGACCTGGCCTTCACCCGGGTCACCAGCAAGATCCCGGCCGCGCTGATGCTGCCCTCGTTCGGTATGCACAGCCCCAAGGCGCTGCAGCAGTACGACGCCAGCAACGTGGGCGGCACCGCCGAGGACATCAAGTACCCGGCGTACGCCACGGCGCACCCGACCGGCACCGGCCCGTTCAAGTTCAAGTCCTGGGACGTCGCCAACAAGACGCTCACCATCGAGCGCAACGACGACTACCACGGCAACAAGGCCAAGCTGAAGACCATCATCTTCAAGACCATCTCGGACGAGAACGCGCGCAAGCAGGCGCTGCGCTCCGGCGACATCCAGGGGTACGACCTGGTCGGCCCGGCCGACGTCGAACCGCTGAAGAACGAGGGCTTCAACGTCCTCACCCGCCCGGCGTTCAACGTGCTCTACCTGGGGATCAACCAGAAGGGCAACCCGAAGCTGGCCGACCTCAAGGTCCGGCAGGCCATCGCGCACGCGCTGAACCGACAGGCGCTGGTCGACTCGAAGCTGCCCCCGGGCGCCAAGGTCGCGGTGAACTTCATGCCGGACACCGTCGAGGGCTGGAACGGCGACGTCACCAAGTACGACTACAACCCGGAGAAGGCCAAGCAGTTGCTGGCCGAGGCCGGCGCGTCGAACCTGACGCTGCGGTTCCACTACCCGACCGAGGTCACCCGGCCCTACATGCCGAACCCGAAGGACCTCTTCGAGCTGCTCTCGGCGGACCTCAAGGCGGTCGGCATCACGGTCCAGGCGATCCCGCTGAAGTGGAGCCCGGACTACCTCAACGCGACCACCTCCGGCACCAAGCACGACCTGCACTTCCTCGGCTGGACCGGTGACTACGGCGACGCCTACAACTTCATCGGCACCTTCTTCGACCGGCCGAAGGACGAGTGGGGCTTCACCAACAAGGCCCTGTTCGACCAGTTCAAGGACGCGGACAGCACGGCCGACATGGCGACCCGGGTGGAGAAGTACAAGGCCCTCAACAAGGCCGTCATGGACTTCCTGCCCGGCGTGCCGGTCTCGCACTCGCCGCCGGCGATCGTGTTCGGCAAGGACGTGACCGGTATCAAGGCCAGCCCGCTCACCGACGAGCGGTACGCCACCGCCGGTAAGAGCGCGCTGCGCTGGTCGCGTGGACTGCGGGCACTGCTCCTGCCCGACGTCGACGAGCAGACCGACGAAGAGATTGCGGCCGAAGAGGTCGGCGGCGACACCGT
>NZ_SMJY01000272.1:0-6399 GCF_004348355.1 Micromonospora sp. KC721
CGGGGGTGCTGCTGACCGCCATCGCGGCGTCCTCCGTTGTCTGCTGTGCCTCGGTGGGGGCGTGGGCGCGACGGCCGGCCCGTGGAACGGGCCGAGGACGACGGTGTCGGAACGGCCGGCGCGGACTACGCGCCCGAGACAGATGGGTCGGGCGTCGTCAGTGGGCCGGACAGATCGCGCTGCGCACGCGGCCGTAGTCGACGTGGCGACGGGCCACGAAGCGGCGGACGACAGCGGCGGTCATGACAGTCATGCTGCCACACCCGGGGTGGACCAGCCAACGAGCGCGTGCGGCATCCCACATCACGGGCCGGATCGGCGGGACCACGGGGCGGCGCCGGGTGTGAAAGGCTCACCGTGTGGACGAAATGTCCGAAAAGCCGGCGGGGTGGCTCCGATCCGCCCCGGTCCTGGTCTGGCTGGTACCGGCGCTGGCCACGCTGGCCGTCGGGCTGGTCGGCATCGGGCATGCCCAACCCTGGCGGGACGAGCTGGCCACCTGGAGCGCGGCCACCCGGCCGCTACCGGACCTGCTGCGGCTCACCGGCACCCTGGACGCCACCGCCGGGCCGTACTACCTGCTGATGCACGGTTGGACCCGCCTCGCCGGCGACTCGCCGACCGCGCTGCGGCTGCCCTCGGCGCTGGCCATGGCGGCGGCGGCCGGACTCACCGCCGTCCTGGCCGCCCGACTCTCCGACGCCCGGGCCGGCCTGCTCGCCGGCCTGCTCCTCGCGGTGCTGCCCGGCACCGCAAGGTACGCCCAGGAGGCCCGCCCGTACGCGCTGGCCACCTGCCTCGCCGTGCTGGCCACCCTGCTCCTGGTCGCCGCGCTGCACCGCCCGACGTGGCCGCGCTGGGCCGGGTACGCCGCCGCCGTCATCGGGCTCGGCCTGGCCCATCTGCTCGCCCTCGCCCTGCTCGCCGCGCACGCCGTGGTGGCGATGGTCGCCGGAGCAGGTTGGTCACCCCTGGCCGTGCGGGACCGGCGGCTGGCGCCGCGCTGGTTGCTCGCCGTCCTGGCGGCGCTCGTCGTGCTCACCCCGCTGCTGCTGCGCGTACCGGGGCAGCGTTCCCGGCAGCTCGACTGGGTCGAGCCGGCCCGCCTGGCCGACCTGGCGGCGCTGCCCGCCGGGGTGGCGCAGAGCGGCGTGGTCGGCGGGTTGGTGGTGGGCCTGGCCGCGCTCGGCGCGGCGCGGGCGGGCCGCCAGGCGCTGCTGCCCGGGCTGTGCGTGCTGCTGCCGGTGCTGCTGGTCTTCGTCGCCGGGCTGGCCGTGCCGTTGTGGGTACCGCGCTACCTGCTCTTCACCGTTCCCTTCGCCTGCGTTCTCGCCGGCGCGGTCCTCGCCACCCGGCCGGCATCGCCCCCGACCGGGCCGGCATCGCCCCGCGCCGGTGCGCTGTCGGTGGCACCGGGGCTGGCCGTGGTGGCGCTGGCCGGATTGCTCGGCCTGCCCGACCAGGCGTCGCTGCGGCGGACCCACGGCTGGCCACGCAGCAGCACGGTCGACTACCGGGGCGCGGCGGAACTCGTCGGCGCGAATCAACGCCCCGGTGACGCCATCGTCTACTCGCCCCGGGAGGGTTGGTTCTTCCTCGATCTCGGACTGGCGTACCACCTGAAGGAGCGGCCCCGGGACGTGCTGGCGCTCCGCGACCAGCGGCAACGCGCGGACTTCTGGGTCACCGAATGCCCCCGCCCGGCGGAGTGCCTGGCCGGGGTCCAGCGGGTCTGGCTGGTACTGGCCGGCCGGCGACCGGACCCGCTCACCGCGGTCCCCGGCGCCACCGGCACCGCGCTGCGCGACACCTACACCGTGTCCCGCCGGTGGCACCGCCCCAACCTGACTGTCGCCCTGCTCACCCGCACCTGAACCGCGGCGCGCCTCAGCCGGGCTGGCGGGCCAGCGGGACGACCAGCACGGCCTCGGTGCCGCCCTCGGCACCGTTGCGCAACTCGATGCTGCCGCGCAGCTCACCGGTGACCAATGCCCGGACGATCTGCAGTCCCAGCCGGCCGCCGCGTTCGGCGTCGAACTGCGCGGGCAGGCCCCGCCCGTTGTCGGCAACCGAGACGTGCAACTGCTTGCGGAACCGGTGCGCGGTCACCACCACCTCTGGCTTCACGTCGCTGCCCACGACGGCGGCGGCCCCCTCCTCGCCGGCCGGCGGAAAGCCGTGCTCGACGGCATTGAGCAGCAGTTCGTTGAGCACCATGACCAGCGAGGTGGCGATCTCGGCGGGCAGCACCCCGAAGCTGCCCCGGCGGCGCATCCCCACGGTCACCTCGGTCGCGGCGACCTCGGTGGCCGCGCTGGCCACTCGGTCGACGATGCCGTCGAACTCGACCGCCTCGTCGCTGGACATGGAGAGCGTCTCGTGCACCAGGGCGATCGAGGCGACCCGGCGTACCGACTCCTCCAGCGCGACCCGGGCCTCCGGCATGGCGACCCGACGGGCCTGCAGACGTAGCAGCGCGGCGACGGTCTGGAGGTTGTTCTTCACCCGGTGGTGGATCTCCCGGATGGTGGCGTCCTTGGTGATCAACGCCCGGTCCCGGCGGCGCACCTCGGTGATGTCGCGGACCAGCACCAGCGCGCCGATCGGCACGCCGGCCGGCATCAGCGGCAGCGCCCGGGTCAGCATGGTGGCCCCCCGGGCGTCGATCTCCCGCCGGGGCGGGGCCTCGCCGCGCAGTGCGGCCAGCACGGCGTTGCCGGCGTCGGTGCCCTCCAGCGGGTCGGCGGCGAGCCGCCGGTGCAGTTTGGCCAGGTCCTCCCCGACCAGGTGGGAGGCGTACCCCAGACGCCGGTACGCCGACTGGGCGTTCGGGCTGGCGTAGGTGACCTTGCCGTTGGCGTCCAGCCGGACCAGACCGTCGCCGACCCGGGGCGCGGAGGTGGTCTCCCCCGGGTGCCGGGGCGGCGGGAAGGTGCCGTCGGCGATCATCTGGGCCAGGTCGTCGGCGGTGGTGAGGTAGTTCAGCTCCAGTTGGCTGGGGGTGCGGGCGGTGGAGAGGTTGGTGTCCCGGCCGACCACGGCGACGACCTCACCGGCCTCACCGTCGGCGGTGCGCAGCCGCACCGGGATCGCCTCGTGCCGGGCGGGCACGTCGCCGTACCAGACCGGGTCGCCCTCCCGCCAGATCCGCCCCTGCCGGTACGCCACCTCCAGGTGGGCCACCTCCGGGCCGCCGACGATCCGACCCACCTGGTCGTCCAGGTACGCGGTGGGGGCGGTCGTCGGGCGGACCTGGGCGACGCAGAGGAACGCACCGTCACCGTCGACCGGCACCCAGAGCAGCAGGTCGGCGAAGGACAGGTCGGACAGCAACTGCCAGTCGCCGGCGATCCGGTGCAGGTGGTCGATGTCGGCCGGGCGGAGCTGGGTGTGCTCCTCGGCGAGGTCGCGCAGCGTGGACACGCCCCACAGCGTGCCACGCCGGCGGTCACCTCGTCGCGGTGACCTTCTTCAGCCCCCGGGGTGCGTCCGGGTCCTCACCCCGGGCCAACGCCAGCGCCAGCGCCAGCCGTTGCAGGGGCAGGATGTCCAGCAGCGGGGCGTACCGCTCGTCGACCTCGGGGACGGCTATCCGGGTGGCCCCGGCCACCTCGGCGGAGCCGACCACCACCACGTCGGCGCGGCGCTCGCCGAGCCGCGGCAGCACCTCACCCATGGCGCGCCCGCCGGGGCCGGAGCCGACGACGGCGAGCACCGGAACGTCCGGGTCGGTCATGGCGAGCGGGCCGTGCAGCAGGTCGGCCCCGGAGAAGGCCAGCGCCGGCAGGTAGGAGGTCTCCATCAGTTTCAGCGCCGCCTCCCGGGCGGTCGGGTAGGCGTACCCCCGGCCGGTGGTGACCAGCTGGCCGGCGAAGCGGTAACGGGGGGCGAGCTGCGCCGGGGTGGGGTCGGCGAGGGTACGCGCGGCGAGGTCGGGCAGGGCGTCGAGGGCGGCCCGTTCCTCGGCGGGCAGCACGCCGTCGCCGGCGCGGACGCCCTCGACGAGCAGCAGCAGGGCGAGCAGCTCGGCGGTGTAGGTCTTGGTGGCGGCGACGGCCCGCTCGTGACCGGCGGCGATGTCGACGGTCAGCTCGGCGGCCTCGGCCAGCGGTGAGTCGGGGTTGTTGGTGACCGCGAGGGTGAGCGCGCCGCAGCCGCGGGCCGTGCGCAGCACCTCGGTCAGGTCGGGCGAGCCGCCGCTCTGGCTGACCCCGACGACGAGCGCCTCGGATAGGTCGGGACGGGCCCCGTAGACGGTGACCGCACTGGGTGAGGCGAGCCCGGCGGGCAGGCCGAGCCGGATCTCGGTGAGGTACGCCGCGTAGAGGGCGGCGTGGTCGGAGGTGCCCCGGGCGGTGAGGACGACGTGCCGGGGACGGCGGCGCGCGATGGTCGCGGCCACCTCGGCGATCCGCTGGGCGGGGCCGGCGGAGAGCAGGCGGGCGTAGCCGGCCGGCTGTTCGTCGATGTCGGCCGCCATGCCGGCTCCTGGACGTGTCACGAAGACTCCTCCCTGCGCGATTTCCGCGCGTTCCATGCTCAGTTTTGCATCATTGCCTCCTTGTGGGCAATCGAACGAGCAGCAACGCGCAGTAGATCACCACTGCTGGACGACATCCCCTAGGCTTGCCAGCCCTGGCACCGATGAGCGAGAGGCCGACGTGACCGAGGGACGTGACGAATCCGCGCTGACCGTGGCGGAGGAACTCGCTCTCGCCCGCCTGGCCCTCGACTCCGGCGACCTGCCGCACGCCGCCGGGCACCTCGCCGCCGCCCTCGTCCAGGCGCCGACCCTGCCCGAGGTGCACGAGACGCTGGCCCACATCGCCGCCGCCTCCGGCGGCGACCTGGACCTCTTCCCGATCGGCCAGCGGGCGTTCGTCGGGGCCGTGGTGGCCCGCGCCCACCTGCTCGCCGCCGCCGGGCGACCGGCCGAAGGGCTGGACCTGCTGGTCGCCGCCACCGGGCACGCGCCGGGGGTGGACTGGGCCGGGGTGCCCTGGGTGACCGCGCCCGAACTGGCCACCCGACTCGACCCGGAACGGGCCGCCCGGATCCTCATGCAGGTCTGCACCGCCGTGCTCGACCCGGTGCCCCGCGCCGGCCGGCCGCCGTTGCTGCCGTACCTCACCCTGGCCCGCCACGCGGTCACCGCGCACCCGCGGCACGCGCTGCTGCTGGGCGCGGCCTCCGCGCTGGCCCGGCGCCTCGGCGAGGTCACCCTGGCGATCGACTGGGCCGCCCGGGGGGTACGCCAGGAGCCGTCTAAACTGGGCGAGGTGTGGCTCGGGTACGCGTACCGCAGCGCGGGCCGTAACCGGGAGGCGCTCGCCGCCCTCGAACGGGCCGTCGCGCACGACCCCGACGACCTGGCCGTGTACGCGGACATCGCCGGCACCCTGGCCGACACCGGCCGGCTCGACGCCGCCCTGGAGTGGATCGACCGGGCGCTGGCCCGCGATCCCACCTTCGACTGCGCCGTGCACACCGCGCACCGGCTGCGTTACCTGCGCGACGGCGACGTGGCGCACCTCGTCGCCCTGGCCGACTTCGTCCGCGACCACCCGGACGACAGCCACGAGCACGGCGACCTCGCCGAGTGCTGCCGCAGCCGGCCCTGGCTGGGGCAGGTGACCCCGGCCGCCGGCGCGATGGTGGACGCGCTACGCCGGCCGCCGGCCACCGGCGGCACGCCCGGCCCGGCGGTCCGCCTCGCCGTACCGGAACCGCCCAGCGCGATGCGGGCCGGCGCGGCCGCCGGCCTGGACATCGAGGTCACCGGGACGAGCCGGCCCGACCCCCGGGAACCCCGGCGGGCCACCACCTGCCAGCTCTGGCGTTACGAGGGAGCCATCGCCGCACCCACCCTGCCGGCGCCCTCCGCCGACGCGGCGCAACGGGTACGTCGCCTCGCCCACCCCGCCTGGCCGCACCCACCGGCTGCGTACGATGCGGCGGTCGGGCTGGCCACCCTGGACCTCGCCGACCTGCTGGGACTGCTGGTGCACCCACCAGAGCCGCCGGAGACCGCGATGGGGCGGGTGCTGGCGGGGCAGGACCCCTCGCTCTGGGTCCGGTGCGTGCAGGTCTGGGCCTGTCTCGGCCTGCTGCACCACCGCACCGACGAACCGTGGGCGGAGTCGACCCGCCGCCGGGTGCTGGTGGAGTTGATCTGGGGCGTCGAGGACTGGATCACCGAGGCTGCCCTGTTCGCCCTGGTCACAGCCGCCTGGGTCGACCCGGCGGTACGCCCCGACGTTGCGCGGGTGGTGGCCGAACGGCTCGCGGACGTGGCGGAGGTGGCCCGGGCGCGGCCGGTGCCGATCGCGGTCTCCCTGGGCCACCTGGCCCTGGCCACCCCGGCGCTGGACGAGGAGAGCGCCGCGCTCGCCCGTGCCC
>NZ_SMJY01000273.1:0-6355 GCF_004348355.1 Micromonospora sp. KC721
CCCCAGGCCGCCCCGTCACCCGCCAGCCGACCCACCGCGAGGAACCCGTCACGGCACGTTCAGCATGGCGACAACAGCGTAGCGCCCGGTTACTGACCAGATACTGACCGACGCGATTGATTGATCGCGGTAGTTCCGCAGCAGAGCATCGTTCACAGCGGACGTGGCGGCGACATCCGCCATCACCGAACCGCCGCCCCACCCGCTGCGCTGGCCGCGACCCCGGCCCGCGCGGTTCGGACCCGAACCGATCGGGACCGACGACGTGGGGAGGAAACGTGTACGAACGATCGACCGGACGGCCCGTCCGGTGGAGAGCCGTCGCCGTGCTCGCGGCGGCGTTGCTGGGCATCACCGCCCAACCGGCTGTGCCCGCCGTGGCCGCGCCGCCCCCGCCCCGCGCCACCGTGGACCGCCCGGTCCTCGACGCGCTGGCCACCCGTGACACCACGACCTTCCTGGTCTACCTCAAGGAACAGGCCCCGCTCGCCGAGGCCGCCCGGGTACGCGGCGCCGACGGCCGGGCCCGGGAGGTGCACCGGCTGCTGACCACCACGGCCGAACGGACCCAACGCGACCTGCGGTCGACGTTGGAGGCACGGAAGGCACCCCACACCGCGTACTGGATCGCCAACGCGCTGCGGGTGACCGGGGACCGCGCCCTGCTGGACACCATCGCCGCCCGGCCCGACGTGGCCCGGATCGCGCCCACCCGCAGCTACCCGCTGATCCGACCCGTCGAACGGACTGGCGCACGGGCCGGCACCAAGGCCGCGGAATGGGGGCTGGCCAGCATCAACGCTCCCCAGGTCTGGGACGAGTTCAGCGTCCGGGGCGAAGGTCTGGTGGTGGCGAACATCGACAGCGGCGTGCAGTTCGACCACCCCGCACTGGGCCGGGCGTACCGGGGCAACCTCGGCAACGGCTCCGTCGACCACAACCATCACTGGTACGACCCGGCCCGCGTCTGCCCGACCACCGCTCCCTGCGACAACGACGGCCACGGCACCCACACCATGGGCACGATGGTCGGCGACGACGGAGCCGGCAACCAGGTCGGCGTGGCCCCCGGTGCCAAGTGGATCGCCGCGAAGGGCTGCGAGAACGACGGCTGCACCGACGCCTCACTGCTCGCCGCCGGCCAGTGGGTCCTCGCCCCGACCGACCTCGCCGGCCGCAACCCCCGCCCCGACCTGCGCCCGGACATCGTCAATAACTCGTGGGGCGGCAGCGGCGGCGACCCCTGGTACCAGCAGACCATCGCCGCCTGGCGGGCCGCCGGCATCTTCCCGGCCTTCTCCTCCGGCAACAGCGGCCCGGCCTGCGGCAGCGCCGGCTCACCGGGTGACAACCCCAACGCCTACGGCGTCGGGTCGTACGACGCGAACGGCGCGATCTCCCGGTTCTCCGGCCGCGGTGCCGCCAGCCGCCCGGACGTGAAGCCCAACATCGCCGCGCCCGGCGGCAACGTCCGGTCCAGCGTGCCCGGCGGGTACGCGACGTACAGCGGCACCTCGATGGCCGCACCGCACGTGGCCGGCACCGTCGCGCTGGTCTGGTCCGCCGCACCCGCCCTGCGCGGGGACGTCGCGGCCACCGAGGCGCTGCTGGACGACACCGCGTCCGACGTCGAGGCGCTGGAGTGCGGGGGCACCGTGGACGACAACAACGTCTTCGGCGAGGGCCGGCTCAACGCGTACGCGGCGGTCCGGCAGGCCCCGCGCGGCCCGGCGGCCCGGATCTCCGGCACGGTCACCGCGGCGGCCGACGGCACGCCGGTGGCCGGTGCCACGGTCGACGCGGACGGACGCGCCACCACCACCGGCGCGGACGGCCGGTACACGCTGACCGTACCGGCCGGCGAGGTCACCCTCTCCGTGGCCGCGTACGGGTTCGCCGGTCAGACGGTGACCCTCACCGCCCCCGAGGGCGACGCGGTGACCCGGGACTTCGCGCTGGCCGCCACGCCGACGGTCACCGTCACCGGCCGGGTCACCGACGGCTCCGGGCACGGCTGGCCGTTGTACGCGCGGATCGACGTCGCCGGCCGCCCCGGCGGCCCGATCTTCACCGACCCGGTGACCGGCCGGTACGCGTTCACCGTGCCGGGCGACGCCACGTACCGGCTCACCGTCACCGCCCGGTACGCGGGCTACCGCACGGTGACCCGGGAGGTCAGCGCCGGTGCCGCGGCGGTGACGGCGGATGTCGCCGTCCCGGTCGAGGCCGCCTGCGCGGCCGCCGGGTACACCGGCAGCCTCAGCGCGCCGATGCTGACCCAGAGCTTCGACGGCCGGGCCACTCCCGAGGGCTGGTCGGTGCGCAACCGCACCGACAGGGGCGGCTGGGCATTCGACGACCCGGGCGCGCGGGGCAACCTGACCGGCGGCAGCGGCGGCTTCGCGATCATCGACAGCGACAAGCTGGGCTCCGGCAACACCCAGGACACCGACCTGGTCACCCCGGCGGTCGACCTGTCCGGCTCGACCGCGCCGCTGCTGCGTTTCCGCAGCGACTGGCGGGCGGTCGGGGTGAGCGACACCGCCGACGTGGACGTCTCCGCCGACGCCGGCACGACCTGGACCAACGTCTGGCACCAGACGACCAGCCGCCGCGGGCCACGGGTCGAGGAGGTGCCGCTGACCGCGGTTGCCGGGGCGTCGGCCGTACTGGTCCGCTTCCGGTTCAAGGGCACCTTCGCCTGGTGGTGGCAGGTGGACGACGTGGAACTGGTCAACCGGGACTGCCTCCCCACGCCCGGCGGACTGGTGGTCGGTAACACCACCGACCGGAACACCGGCGCGGCGGTCAACGGGGTGACCGTGACCAGCGTCGACCGGCCGGCGGACCGGGGCGTCTCGGTGGCCACCCCGGACGACGCCAACCTGCCGGACGGCTTCTACCACCTCTTCTCCAGCCTGACCGGCCCGCACCCGTTCGCCGCCTCGCGACCGCCGTACGCGACGACGACCAAGCAGGTGACCGTGGTCGCGGACGAGGTCCGCCGGGCCGACCTGGCGCTGGCCGCCGGCCGGCTCACGGTCAGCACCGGCGAGGTTCAGTCCCACCAGCCGTACGGCAGCACCCGGACCACCCGGGTGACGGTGCGTAACACCGGCACCGCCCCGGCCGAGGTGGAGCTGCTGGAGCGCGGTGGCGGGTTCGAGCTGCTCTCCTCCGCCGGCGCACCGCTGCGCGAGCAGACGGTCAAGGGGATCAGCAAGGCACGCACCGGCATCGGGTACGGCGGCGGGGCCCCCGGCGCCGCCGCCAGCGCGGACGACGCCTGGACCCGGGTCGCCAACCTGCCCGCGGCGATCTACGACAACGCGGCGGCCAACCTGGACGGGAAGGTGTACACCGTCGGCGGGGGCAGCGACACCGGCACCGAGCGCCGGGCCTGGGTGTACGACCCGGCCACCGGCGCCTGGTCGGCCCTGCCCGACCTGCCACGCGCCCGGTCCAAGCCAGCCGCCGTGGCGCTGTCCGGCAAGCTGTACGTGATCGGTGGCTGGGGCGCGGGCGGCAATCCCGACCCGACGGTCGACGTCTTCGACCCGCAGGCCGGCACCTGGAGCACCCTGGCCGGCGCGGTGAACCCGGCGCCCGCCGCCGCGGCCGGGGTGGCCGTGGTCGGTGACCGGGTACACCTGGTCGGCGGCTGCCTCGACGCCGAATGCACGGATTCGGCGAAGCTGGTGGTGTTCGACGTCCGCAGCGGCACGTTCCGCACCGGGGCCAACTATCCGCACCCGGTCTCCTGGACGTCCTGCGGTGGCATCGGTACCCAGGTGTACTGCGCCGGGGGCGCCGCCGCCGCCGCGTACAACGACGCCTGGCGGTACGACCCGGCCACCGACCAGTGGCAACCGTTGCCGAACCTGCCGGTCGACCTGTGGGCGTCCCAGTACGCCTCGGCCAAGGGGATGCTGGTGCTGGCCGGCGGGGTGACCGCCAACTCGACGGCGGTGACCAACCGGACGGTCGGCTACGACCCGGTCGCCGGGGCCTGGCGGGATCTGCCCAACGCCCAGTTCGGACGGTACCGGGGCGCTGCCGCCTGCGGGGCGTACAAGATCGGTGGTTCGCCCAGCTCGTTCGTGGGATCCGTGGAGAGCGAGCGGCTCGGCGGGCTGGAGAACTGCGTGACGGCCAGCGACCTGCCCTGGCTGTCCACCACGCCGGGCAGCTTCACGCTGGCACCGGGGGAGTCCCGGACGGTCACCGTCACGCTGACCGCGACAGCCGAGGCCGGGGTGCTGCAGCCCGGGGCGTACTCGGGCGGGCTGGGGCTGCGGGCGGACAGCCCGTACCCGCTGCCGACGGTCGCGGTGACCATGAACGTGTCACCGCCACCCAGCTGGGGCAAGCTCCAGGGCACGGTCACCGGGCGCACCTGCGGCGGCGCGACGGTGGCCATCCCGGCCACGGTCCGGGTGAACCGGGTGGATGGCGCCACCGGAACGACGCTGACCGCCGACGGCCAGGGCCGCTACGCCTGGTGGCTACCGAAGGGCCGGTACGAGGTGATCGTCGCCAAGGACGGTTGGGTGCCGGAGGTGCAGCGCACCCGGGTCGAGGCGGGCATCGTCGGCACGCTCGACTTCGACCTGGCACCGGCGTCCTCCTGCACCAGGGCGACCGGTATCTGAACGATCGCGCCACCCGGTGGCCGTCGACCCGCGGGTCGACGGCCACCGTCGTGCGTACCGACAGCCGGTGCATGATCGTCCGTGCGGCGGCCGGGACGCCCCGGCCGACCGGCCCGCCACCCCCTGGTGGCTGGTCGCCGCACCGGTCGGCAGGCCGGTCCGCCGGCCGGGACGAGACTGGTTGACCGAACGGTCAGATCCGACTCGCGGCTATTGGTGAAGACTCAAGCAACACGTAGCGTTACCGTCGCGCCGCGATGTGAGCGGCCTTCATCTCCTTCTCACCTGCGAAATGGGACTTCTCGTGCGGGAAGTGCTGCTCGTGTCCTCCGTCACTCTCGGTACGGTCACGCTGCTACTGATCATCGGCGCCTTCTTGTACGGCCTGCTTCGCCCGGAGGCGGTCGCCCGGCAGGGTGAACGGCCGCAGCTGCCCCGGTACCGGCCGGTCGCCCCCAACCAGATCGCCATCCTGATCGCCTGCCGCAACGGGGCCACCACCATTGCCGGTGCGGTCTCCGCCGCCCGGGCCACCGGCGCTCCGGTGTACGTGGTTTCCGACGCCTCCACCGACGGCACCGCCCGGGAGGCCGCGACGGCCGGGGCTGCCGTACTGGAACTGACGCGCAACGTGGGCAAGCCGGCCGCGCTGCACGAGGGGTACGTCCGGTTTGGACTGGGTGGGCTGTTCCGGGCGGTCGTCATCCTCGACGACGACGTCCTGGTCGAGCCCGCCTTCCTCGACCGGGCACTCGAGCAGCTGTCCGAACGGGTGGCGATCGTGGTCGGGCACAACGTCACCTGGTGGCCCCGCGAGCGGCGGTGGAACCCCTGGCTGGCCAAACGCGCCTACAGCTACTGGAACTACCAGGCCGTCGTCCGCCGGTTGCAGAGCCACTTCAATGTGATGAACTGCATCTCCGGCTCGAATTCGCTCTACCGCACAGAACTGCTGGACGTGCTGCTGCCGCAGCAGCCGCCGTACATCGTCGACGACACGTACTGGGTGCTGGAGACGCACCGTCGCGGACTGGGCCGGGTGGTGTACGCCCCCCGGGCCGTCGCGCACCTGCAGGACCCGACGAACGGTCGGGACTGGTACAAGCAGAACCTGCGCTGGCTGTGGGGCACCTTCCAGGGGGTCATCGGGCACCGTGTCGGCCGCCGCAACACCCGGTTCGACCGCGCGTACCTGCTGCTGATGCTGCACTGGGTGTTGTACGTGGCGGGCGCGCCGGTGACTCTCTGGCTGCTGGCGACCGCCGGCCCGGGGCTCGGTGTCGGCCTGCTGTTCCTGCTCGGCGGCCACGCGCTCTGGGTGGCGCTCGCCGCCTGGCGGCTGCGCCGTCCCCGCCTCCTGCTCTTCCTGCCGGTGATCGTCGTGGCCGACCAGCTGTACCGGGTGATCATGGTGCATGCCCTGGTCAAGGCCATCCGCCAACCTACAGTGGACCGCTGCGTGTGGGACTCCCCCGCACGCTTCGCGGTCCCCGCCGGATCGGATGCGTGAGGAAGGGAGGTGAACATGTCCTCGAGCCAGGAACTTCCGCTGACCGGCGCCTCGACCGCCGCCGTCGGCGCGGTCGGTGCGCTCGCTCTCGGCCTCGGCGCGGTGCTGGTGACCGTGGCGCAGTGGGGCGCGAAGCTGCGTCGCCGCAGCAACTGACGGACCAGACAGCCGGGGGTACGGCGCCGTCCCCGCC
>NZ_SMJY01000274.1:0-6348 GCF_004348355.1 Micromonospora sp. KC721
GGGGTGGGGTCAGAAGCGGGCCGGCTCGCGGTAGACGCCCCACTCGGCGCGCAGGGCGTCGCAGATCTCGCCGAGGGTGGCCTCGGCGCGCACCGCGTCGAGCATGGCCGGGATCATGTTCTCGCCGGTACGGCTGACCTCGACCATCCGGGCCACCGCCGCCGTGACAGCGGCCTCGTCGCGGGCGGCCTTGCGCTCGGCCAGCACCCGGCGCTGCTCCAGCTCCACCTCGTGCGAGATCCGCAGGATCTCCAGGTTCTTGGCCACCGTACGGGTGTGGCAGTTGACCCCGACGATCTTCTTGTCGCCCTTCTCCAGCGCCTGCTGGTAGACGAAGGCCGACTCGGCGATGTGGCCGGTGAACCAGCCGTCCTCGATGCCACGCAGGATGCCGGAGGTCATCGGGCCTATCCGGTGCGGCCCCTCGCCGCCGAGCTGGCCGATCCGGGCGAAGATCTCCTCCGCCTCGGCCTCGATCTTGTCGGTGAGCGCCTCGACGTACCAGGAGCCGCCGAGCGGGTCGGCCACGTTGGTCACCCCGGTCTCCTCCATCAGCACCTGCTGGGTACGCAGGGCGATCTCCGCGGACTCGTCGGTGGGCAGCGCGAGGGTCTCGTCCAGGGCGTTGGTGTGCAGCGAGTTCGTGCCGCCGAGCACCGCGGCGAGCGCCTCCACCGCGGTGCGTACCACGTTGTTGACCGGCTGCTGGGCGGTCAGCGACACCCCGGCGGTCTGGGTGTGGAACCGCAGCCACAGGGCCTTCTCGCTGGTGGCGCCGTACACGTCGCGCAGCCAGCGGGCCCAGATCCGGCGGGCGGCGCGGAACTTGGCGATCTCCTCGAAGAAGTCCAGGTGGGAGTCGAAGAAGAAGCTCAGGCCCGGGGCGAAGACGTTCACGTCCAGGCCGCGCGACAACCCCAGTTCGACGTACCCGAAGCCGTCGGCCAGGGTGTACGCCAACTCCTGCGCGGCGGTCGCGCCGGCCTCGCGGATGTGGTAGCCGGACACGGACAGCGGCTTGTACCGGGGGATCTGGCCGGCGCAGTACTCCATCAGGTCGCCGATCAGGCGCAGGTGCGGCTCGGGGTCGAACAGCCACTCCTTCTGTGCGATGTACTCCTTGAAGATGTCGGTCTGCAGCGTGCCGTCCAGCGTGGACACATCGACGCCCTGCCGCTCGGCGGCGACCAGGTACATGCAGAAGACCGGCACGGCCGGGCCGGAGATGGTCATCGAGGTGGTGACGCCGCCCAGGTCGATGCCGTCGAAGAGCACCTCCATGTCGGCGGCGCTGTCCACCGCGACGCCGCAGTGCCCGACCTCGCCGAGCGACTGCGGGTCGTCGGAGTCGCGACCCATCAGGGTGGGCATGTCGAAGGCGACGGAGAGACCGCCGCCGCCGGCACCGAGGATCATCTTGTAGCGCTCGTTGGTCTGCCGGGCGTTGCCGAAGCCGGCGAACTGCCGGATGGTCCAGGTCCGCCCCCGGTAGCCGGTGGGGTGCAGGCCCCGGGTGTACGGGTACTCGCCCGGCCAGCCGATCCGCTCGAAGCCGGGGTACGCCATCCCCTCCGGGGGGCCGTACACCGGGTCGACGGTCATCCCGGACAGGGTGGTGAAGTCCGCGTCCCGCTTGCGCGCGGCGTCGTAGCGGGCCTGCCAGCGGGCCCGTCCGGCGGCGATCTCGTCGGCGTCCATCCGCGGCGCTCCTTCTCGAGTCCTCGACTGAGGACCCGAGTGTAGAACGCCGCCCTGAACGATCACTAAGGAAGTTCGTACCCGCCGGTAACCGACTCAGGCCGGGGGCGCCTCCATCGCCACGTCGTCCACCCGGATGTTGATCTCGTCGACCCGCATCCCGTACGCCTCGACCGCCGCCGATACCGCCGCCCGCACCGCGTCGGTCACCTGCGGCACCGAGTGCCCCGCGGAGATCACCAACACCAGGTTGACCACGGCCGCGCCGTTGGTGACGTGCGCCGAGCAGCCCCGCCGCGCGTCACCGACCTGGTCCAGACCGACCTTGTCGAGCACCGCGTTGAAGAACCGGGCCACGTCCCCGCCGAGTTCCACCACTCCGGGCACCGACCGGGCGGCGGCCACCGCGATCTTCTCCACCACCTCGTCGGAGACGTGCGTCGTCCCGCCCGCCACCGCGTCCGGCGTCACCTGCAGTTCCTGCGTCGCCTCGTCGCTCATGCTCTCCCCCACCGCGTCACCCGCCCCACGGGCGTGAGGCGGTGCGAGCGTACTAGCGGTCGATGTACCGCTCGACATACTCCCCTGTCGGTTCGATCGGCGTGATGACGTCCACCAACACCCCGTTGGGGTCCGCCACGATGAAGTGCCGCTGCCCGAAGTCCTCATTCCTCAGGTCCAGCTCGGCCCGCAACCCACCCTCGACGACGAGCCGCCGCCACTCGGCATCCACGTCGGACACCTCGATGTTGAGCAGCAACCCGTCCACCGGCTTGCGGTACCCGTCCGGGATCGTCGGATGGGTGTGGTCCAGGAGCCCGAGCTCGTACGGCACCGGCCCCGGGTGCCGCAGGCTCACATACCAGTCCGCCTCGAAGGTGGTCTCGAAGCCGAACCAGTCGGCGTAGAAAGCGTGTGACTCCTTCAGCCGGGTCGTGCAGATCACCGGGTAGAAGCTGGTCAACAACATGATCGCTCCATTCACATACCGATGGTATGCGAACTACGCTATTGGCGTACCATCGGTATGTCAATACGGTGCGGCGGGGCCGCAGGCGACGGGCAGGGGCACATGCGTAGAGCGGAGCAGCGGGAGCAGACCCGGCACGCGCTGGTGCGCGAGAGCCGACGACTCTTCGCGACGCACGGGTACGGGGCGGTCGGCCTCGCCCAGATCGTCGCCGCCACCGGCGTGACGAAAGGCGCGCTGTACCACCACTTCGCCGGCAAGGCCGACATCTTCCGGGCGGTCCTGGAGCTGGTCCAGCAGGAGGTCGCCGCGCAGGTCGTCGCGGCCGCCGAAGCACAGCACGACTCGTGGACGCGCCTGACGGCCGGCTGTCGGGCGTTTCTCACCGCGAGCACCGACCCGCAGGTTCAGCGGATCATGCTGGTCGACGGGCCGGCGGTGCTGGGCTGGGCCGACTGGCGCGCTCTTGACGAGGCTGCCTCGGCGCACCACCTCACCGAGGCGCTCGCCGACCTGATCGCGGACGGGACGATCGCGGCGCAGCCGGTCACGCCGCTGGCCCACCTGCTCTCCGGCGCGATGAACGAGGCCGCGCTCTGGCTCGCCACGACGACCGGTCCGCACGCGCTGGAGCAGACCTGCGCCGCACTCACCCGCCTGCTGGAAGGGCTCCGCATCCGCTGACCACCGCGGATCGCAAGGCGGACGTCGGGCGCGATCCGCAGGCCGACAGCGTGGCCGGGGACCCCCACCTCGTCGGCCTGCTCAGCCCAGCGGTGTCCACACCGGCGCGGCGCTCACCGGGGTGGACTCATCCGGTGCCGAGTTGGGACAGCAGCTCGCCCGCCGCCGCGTAGGGGTCGACGGCTCCCTCGGCCACCTTGGCGGCGAGCGTCGGCAGCTGCGTGCCGTCGCGCAGTGAGCCGATCCGGTCGCGGAGCACGCCGAGCGCGATCGCCTCGATCTCGGCGGCGGCCCGCGCCTCGCGGCGGCGGCGCAGCTCGCCGTGGTGCTCCAGCCAGTCGCGGTGCTTGTCGATGGCGGCGGCGATGTCGTCGATGCCCTCGCCACGCGCGGCGATCGCCCGCACCACCTGCGGCCGCCACTCGCCCGGCCCGCGCTCACCGAGGGCGATCATGCCCTGGATGTCGCGGACGGTGGCGTCGGCGCCGTCCCGGTCTGCCTTGTTGACCACGAAGACGTCGGCGATCTCCAGGATCCCCGCCTTGACCGCCTGGATCGCGTCACCCATACCGGGGGCGAGCAGCACCAGCGTGGTGTCGGCGAGGGAGGCCACCTCCACCTCGGCCTGCCCCACACCGACGGTCTCCACCAGCACCACGTCGCAGCCGGCGCCCTCCAGTACCCGCACCGCCTGCGGCGTCGCGGCGGAGAGGCCACCGAGGTGCCCCCGGCTGGACATGGACCGGATGTAGACCCCGGGGTCGGTGGCGTGGTCCTGCATCCGGACCCGGTCGCCGAGGATCGCTCCGCCGGTGAACGGGCTGGACGGGTCGATGGCCAGCACCCCGACCCGGTGCCCGCGGGTGCGCAGCGCCCGGACCAGCTCGTTGGTGGTGGTCGACTTGCCCACTCCGGGAGAGCCGGTCAACCCGACCACCTGGGCCTGCCCGGCGTACGGCGCGAGCGCCGCCGCGACCTGCGGCAGCACCTCGTCACCGGACTCGACCAGGGTGATCAGGCGGGCCACCGCGCGGGGGTCGCCCGCGCGGGCCCGCCGCACCAGCATGGGTACGTCCCGGCTGCGGCGCACCGGTCCGGCCGCCGCCGGGGAGTCGTCGGTCGGTCCGCTCACCGGCTGGTCTCGGCGCCGTTCGGGACGTGGACGATCAGCGCGTCGCCCTGGCCGCCACCGCCGCAGAGCGCCGCCACGCCGGTGCCGCCGCCTCGGCGCCGCAGCTCCAGCGCCAGGGTGAGCACCAGTCGGGCGCCCGACATGCCGATCGGGTGCCCGAGGGCGATCGCGCCACCGTTGACGTTGACCTTGTCCGGGCTGAGACCGAGATCGCGGGTGGACTGGATGCCGACCGCGGCGAACGCCTCGTTGATCTCGACGAGGTCGATGTCCTCGATGCCCAGCCCACCCTTACGCAGGGCGTGCAGGATCGCGTTCGAGGGCTGCGAGTGCAGGGAGTTGTCCGGGCCGGCCACGTTGCCGTGCGCGCCGATCTCGGCCAGCCAGGTCAGGCCCAGCTCCTGGGCCTTGGCCTTGCTCATCACGACCACCGCGGCGGCGCCGTCGGAGATCGGCGAGGAGCTGCCGGCGGTGATGGTGCCGTCGGGGGTGAACGCCGGGCGGAGCCGGCCCAGCGACTCGGCCGTGGTGTCCGGCCGGATGCCCTCGTCCTCGCTGATCACCACCGGTTCACCCTTGCGCTGCGGAATGAGCACCGGGGTGATCTCGTCGGCGAAGCGGCCGTCCTTCTGGGCGGCGGCGGCGCGCTGGTGGCTGGCGGCGGCGAAGGCGTCCTGCTCCTCGCGGGTGATGCCGTGCCTCGCGCCGTGCCGCTCGGTGGACTCGCCCATCGAGCAGCAGTCCCAGGGGTCGGTGAGCCCGTCGAGGGACATGTGGTCGGAGAGGGTGACGTCGCCGTACTTGTAGCCGGAGCGCTGCCCGAGCAGCAGGTGCGGGGCGTTGGTCATCGACTCCATGCCGCCGGCCACCACGACGTCGAACTCGCCGGCCCGGATCAGCTGGTCGGCCAGGGCGATCGCGTCGAGGCCGGAGAGGCAGACCTTGTTGATGGTCAGCGCCGGGGTGGACATCGGGACGCCGGCCTCGACCGCCGCCTGCCGGGCGGGGATCTGGCCGGCGCCGGCCTGGAGCACCTGGCCCATGATCACGTACTGCACCTGGTCCGGGGCGACGCCGGCGCGCTCCAGCGCGGCCTTGATCGCGATGCCGCCGAGCCTCGTCGCCGGGAGGTCCTTGAGGTTGCCGAGCAGGCGGCCCATCGGGGTCCGCGCGCCGCTGACGATCACCGAAGCCACTGCCTGCCTCCGAGGGGGTGCCGACCTGTACGCCTTAACGATTGTTCGGTCAGACTAGCGCCATGGCTGAGAACTCCCCCGTCGAGCCCGCTGCCGACTATGTCACAGACATCGGCCTGCGCCGCATCGACCACGTCGGGGTCGCCGTCGCCGACCTCGACGCCGCGATCGATTTCTACCAGCGGACCTTCGGCATGCGTTGCGTGCACACCGAGACCAACACCGAGCAGGGCGTACGCGAGGCGATGCTGGCCGTCGGGCCGACCACCGAGGGCGGCTGCGTGCAACTGCTCGCCCCGCTGAACCCGGAGTCCACCATCGCGAAGTTCCTGGACCGCAACGGCCCAGGCGTGCAGCAGGTGGCGTACACCGTGGCGGACATCGACGTGGCCTGCGCGGCGCTGCGCGAGCGGGGGATGCGACTGCTCTACGAGACCCCGAGGCGGGGCACCGCCGGCTCCCGGATCAACTTCGTGCACCCGAAGGACGCCGGTGGCGTCCTGGTCGAACTGGTCGAACCGGCCGCCACCGACCACTGACCCGCCCCGGGGACGCGAAACCCGGGTCGCATCCGTTCGCCGCCGGTCGCGGTGTCCCGCCGGGCACCGCGACCTGCGGCTTTCTGCACGGACGAGCGGGGCTGAGCGGGCGGGGCGAGCGCGGAGGGG
>NZ_SMJY01000275.1:0-6318 GCF_004348355.1 Micromonospora sp. KC721
GTGGGCGGGCCGGGATCGTGAACGTCGCCGAGAACGAGCGCAGCTCGCCGATCGCGCCCCCGGTGACCAGTCGCCGCACGGCCGCATGCTGCCCATGGTGGACGAACATGTAGTTCTCCATGAGCACGAGGCCAGCCTTCTCGGCTGTCGCCACGAGATCCGCGGTGTCCGCCTGGCAGCTGGTCAGCGGCTTTTCGGCCAGCACGTGCTTGCCGGCGGCCAGCGCTCGACGGATCCACGTCGCGTGCAGGCCGGTGGGTACCGGGATGTAGACCGCGTCGATGTCAGCGCGGGCCAGCAACTGGTCGTACCCGGCTATGGGGACGCCTCCGAACCGCTCCGCCACGGCGGTCGCCTTGGCCATGGTCCGGCTGGCGACCGCGGTGAGCCGGACGCTGTCCAGCGCCGCCACGGCGGGCAGCACCCGGCGGAGCGCGATATCGGCGCAGCCCAGGAGGCCGAGCCGGACTGGGCGGTACGGTGCCGCCGTGCGGTGGCCGGTCATCTGCCCGTGACCCGGGTGAACGTGCGGTCAACGTAAACGAGCGGGGTACCGGGCTCGGTGTGTGCTCCGAGCACCTCGCCCACCACGATGCTGTGGTCGCCACCGGGGTACCGGTCGTACACCCGACACTCGAGGATCGACAACGCGTCGTCGAAGACCGGAAGGCCTGAAGGGGTGCGCCGGAATCCGCTGTCAGTGAACTTGTCCGGCCGCTTGCTCGCGAACCGCAGGGCGAGGGCGGCGTGTTGCGGACGCAGGATGTTCACCGCGAACCGTTCGCAGCGGGCGAAGGCCGGGTAGCAGTTCGCCGACGTGGCGACGCAGAACGACACCAGTGGCGGCCGTAGCGAGACCGAGCAGAAGGAGCTGGCGGTCAGCCCGTGTGGAGAGCCGAGGTCGTCCACTGTGCTCACGATGGTGACTCCGGTGGGAAAGCTGGCCATCGCGTCCCGGAACGCATCCAGGTCCAGCGGCGCCGCGAGGCGGTCCACCACGTCAGTGACACCGATTTTTTGCTCGGTCAACGGATGCTCCTTCCGCGTGGGTCGGCTGACCCCTTGCCGGATCGTTCTCAGGCGGCGGCGCGTGACTCCATCGACTTGCGCAACTCGGCGACGACCTGCTCCACGTCGGCGTCGTCCAGCCCCTGGTGCAGGGGCAGGCAGAGTGTCTCGTCGGCCGCGCTCTCCGTGTGCGGCAGGACCGCGTCGGACTTGAAGGCAGGCACCTTGTGCAGCGGCGGGTATCGGAACGTGGTGTACACCCCGGAGCGGTACAGGTCCGCGGCCACCTGGTCCCGGATCGCCGCGTCCATCTGCACCCAGTAGAAGTAGTACGACGACTCGTGCCCGTCGGGCAGCGGAGGCGGTAGCCGTAGCGCCGGCGCATCGGCGAGCGCCGCGTCGTAGTACTCGGTAATCGCCCGCCGACGCGCGGCGAACTCGGGTAGGCGGCCGAGCTGCACCAATCCGATCGCGGCGGTCAGGTCGTTGCCGATGAGTCGCCGGCCGTGTTCCCGCACATCCAGCTCCCACCAGCGTTGGGAAACCCGGGCGTTGGAGAAGCCCGCGGCCTGCTCGAGCCCGTGGTAGGCGAGCCTTCGGGCGCGCCGGGCGAGCTCGGCGTCGCGTACGTACAACATGCCGCCGTCGCCGGTCACCAGCACCTTCATCGCGTCGAAACTCCACACGCCCACGTCGCCGAACGTGCCGCAGGAACGGCCGTCAGCTCGGGACGCCACCGCACAGGCCGCGTCTTCCACCAGCGCGACGCCACGTTGCCGGCAGTGCTCGGCGATACCGGCGACCGCGCCGGGATGGCCGCCGTAGTGCAGAATGATCACGGCTTTGGTCCGCGCGGTGATCGCGTCCGCCACATGCCGCACATCCGGGTTGAGCCGATGCGGATCGACGTCGCAGAAGACCGGCACCGCGCCGCGGGCGGCCACCGCGTTGCCCGCGGCGATGAAGCTGACCGACGGTAGGACCACCTCGTCGCCGGGGCCGATGTCGAGCAGGTCCATGGCGAGGAACAGCCCAGCCGTGCACGAGTTGATGAACACGACGTGGTCCGGTGCCACGCCCAGGTGTGCGGCGAACGCCTCTTCGAACGCACGAGTCCGCGGCCCGTGGCCCAGCCAGTTGCTGGCGAAGACCTCCGCAACGGCTTGCAGTTCCGCCTCGCCGAGACTCGGCTGGAAGACGTTGATCATTTCTCCTCCGGACGATCAGCCTTCGTGCCGCGGCGTGGGGTTCCACCGGGGAAGAAACCCGAGGGCCAGCGCCTGGGCGAGCGTGGGAGCCGTCGCATCCTTTTCCGAGATCAACGGCGGTTCGGTCAGGTCCCAGGGCAGGGCCAGCTCGGGATCCAACGGATTGATCTCGAACTGCGTCCCGGGGACGTACGGCGTGGTGAGCACGTAGCAGATGCAGGTGTCGTCGGTCAGCGCCCGGAAGCCGTGCCCCATACCCTCGTCCACCAGGACGGCGGCGCCCGACTCGGCGGTCAGTACGGTGCGGACGTGCTGCGCGAAGGTGGGCGAACCGACTCGTAGGTCGACCACGATGTCGAGAAGAGCACCGCGGACACACGTCACGTACTTGGCCTGGCCTGGGGGATCGACGACACCGTGCAGGCCACGCAGGGTGTTGCGCCGGGACACCGAATAGTTGATCTGGGCGACGGGGAAGTCGCGCCCGGTCTCGTGCCGCAACGTGTCGAGGCGGAAATGTTCGTAGAAGGCGCCGCGCGGATCGTGCCACGGCTCGGGCGTCACCAGGAAGACCCCCGGTATGCCAAGGTCGCGGACCTTCACCGCCCCACCTGCCTCTCCGCTTTCCGATTCGAATGCTGGGGGCGGCAACTCGACGTTGATTGGAACCGCGCTCGAGTCCGGTCGGTGCCGCGGCAAGCTGGTCGGTCGGGCTCCAGCTGCCCGAGACCGTCGTGAGCAGGCTGGCGTGGACGCCTCCAGGCCCCGGCCGGTCGGATCGTGTCGACCGCCGCCGGCTCGTGCTCGCGGCCGAGACGCTGCGCCGGGGTGCCGGCGCTGGCAGTCTGCTTCGTCGCTTCGTCGCTTCGTCGCGTGAACGTCAGCGGCGGGCAGTCCGCCGGTCAACGCCGCCGAGCGCGGTGCCGCACCCGGGCGCTCGGCGGGAACAATGACGTGAGGGCTGCGGGGAGTGCCGGAGAATGCGCTGCCTGCGCCGGACGGCGCGGGCGGGGTCGGTGCCCCCGGGGTGAGCTTGTGCCCCGGGGGCACCGCGCACCGAATCACGGCGGTGACGATATTTCCTGATGCGCAGGCCATGCCGACGCCTTACCCGCCGGCGATCCTCCCCCGCGCGTGGTGCGTGGACGAGGACCAGCCTTGCGCATCCCCCGTTTTCGTCTCCTGCCGCGATCGGTACCCCGCGCACGGCGGCAGTCCGGGCCGATATTGACGCCCAGGAAGACCTGTTGCGGAACTGAAGTTGTCCGCTACGGTGTCACTGCCAGCGTGGCCGGGCGTAGTCAGTCAATCACGCATCCACAACGGTCGCAACTATAGTTGTGAGTCGGCTTCGCCTCGCTGAGTCGCGCATCGAGGACGTCAGCTGGGGGTGGGGATGGCACGTTCGGGCACGTCGAGCGGATCGCCGTCCTTTTCAGAGCGGTTGGAGCGGTTGTTCGCGCAGCGCAGGAACCCGCGGACGAACGCGCCGTACACCCCGGACGAGGTCGCGCGAGCGACCAACCTGTCTGCCGGCTACATCCGGTATCTCCTCAGTGGCGCCCGGGACAACCCGACACTGGCGACCATCAGGCAGCTCGCGTGCTTTTTCCAGGTCGATCCGAACTACTTCTTCGGAGCTGACGAGGACGACCCGGACCTGGAGACGATCACGTGGGCCGCGCGCCGGCTGCCGCCGGGCCTACCCCGGGCAGCGCTGCGCGAGATCGTGGAACAGGTGGTGCGACTGGAGGCGGACCGGCAGCAGGGCACCGCCGAGGGCTCAGCGAAGTAGGAGGAACGTGGGGAGCGGGACGAACGCACCCACGACGGCGCCGACAGTCACCTGATGAGCGTCACCGCCAGGCCGAGCGCGACCATGGGAAGCGGCCGGGGCGGGGCCGTGGTCGGCACGTCCGACAGTCTCCCCCGGGGTGCGGGCGCCCCCGCGATGCTCGCTGCCGAGGCAGACTGTGACGCAGCTCCCATGATCCTGGGCGAGGGCCGCGACGCCTATGTGGACTGCTCAGGCGCTCGTGGTGACGTCTCTTCCGCGGAATTCCCGCAGAGCAGGTCTTGCCGGTCTCCCTTGCCGGTGTTTGTCTGGCTATGCTGCGTAATTCGGCACGGGGGAGTGGCAGACGATGTGGCGCGAGAGGCGTCGGGTGCTTCATCTGTTGCGTCGGCTGGACATTGACCTGCCGGCACCGCTGACCGTCGATGCACTGGTGTCCGCGTTGGTGAGAGCTCGGGGTCGCCGGATCCAGCTCGCGGCCATGAGCACCAACGTGCAGGCGCCCTGCGGTTTGTGGATAGCGACGGCGGAGACGGATTACGTCCTCTACGGTGCGGACGCGTCACCGGTGCTCCAGATCCAGACGATTCTGCACGAGCTGATGCACATCGGGCTGCGGCACGTGGGCGCGGGGATTGTCGACGTCGGGGAGGCGTTGCCCAGCGTCGGTGGGGTCGCGGCGACGGTGATGCGAGCCAGGGCCGTCGGCGCCTTCGCGGTCGAGCAGGAGCACGACGCCGAGTTGCTGGCGACGTACCTCGGTGCCCGGCTGACTGGTGGGGGCAGCGGGGTCTCCTTCGACGGGCTCGGCCGTGAGCGCGCCGCCGTCATGTACCGCATCGCCTCGACGTTGGCAGACTGAAGGTACGCCGATGGTGGTGACGGCTGGTCACGTCACGGCGGCGCTGGTCGCCACGGTGGCCCTGGTGATCAAGCTCGCGGCCTTGCGGCGAGATCCGTCGAACCGGAAGATTCAGGCCAGTGTCGCGATCTGCGCGGGGCTGGGGATCGCAGTCACCGCTGGTTGGGCTCCGGTGCACAGTTGGATCGACCGGGTGGCCGGGGTGCCGAACCTGGCCAAGGTGGTCGAACACGGTTCGGCGCTGCTGACGGCAACCGCGATTCAATCACTGTTCCTGTACCTGGGCGGGCCGGTCAGAGCGCGGCGGCTGATGCGCCGGCGGCTGGTGCTGCTGGCGGTGGTGGCCACCGTGATGATCGGGATGTTCCGGGTCGCGGATCTTCCCGAGTCGGAGCCGCTGCACTTCGCGCAGCGGTACGGCCACCTGCCCCAGGTGTCGGTCTACATGCTGGCGTTCCTGAGTTACCTCGGTGTCACCGTGGTGGACATCCTGCGGATGTCCCACGCGTACGCCAGGTACGCCAGTGCCCGGTTGAGGACAACCCTGCGTCTGCTCAGTGCGGGAGCCGCGTTCGGCGCCGGATTCGTAGCGCACAAGGCGTTGTTCATCGCCCTGAGGTTGGCCGAGGTCGACCCGCCCTGGCCGGAGCCGGTGGTGACCCAGACACTGGTGAGCCTGTCGGTGGTGCTGATCTGTTCGAGCTTCGTGCTGGCCGCGCTGTGGAAGACGGTCGACGGGGTGCGGGCATGGCCCCGCAGGAGCACCCTGTACCGGGATCTGCACCCCCTGTGGTACCTGCTGTACAAGGCGGTGCCGACGATCGCTCTACATCGCCCGCGACACCCTCATCGCGATTCGTGGTGGGTGTGGGACACCGGTCAGCAGCTGTATCGACGGTGCGTCGAAATCGGCGATGGGCTGCGGGAGCTGGGCCCGCGGGATCCGGAGGTGGCCGGCGTGGCGCGGCGGCGAGCGGTGGAGGCGGGTTGGGATGAGGCTCGCGCGAGCGCCGCCGGCGATGCCGCGGCGATCCTGGTCGCAGCACGCGCGTCGCGTCGTCCGGCGTCGGACGGGGGCGACCCGGGCTTGGAGCCCCAGCCGTCGACAATGATCCAGGCCGATGTGGAGGCGGAGGCGCGGCGACTCGCGTTGATCTCGATCGCGTTGTCGGCCGAGGTGGTGACGGGCGCCGTGGCGCAGTTCCTCGCCGCACAGGACCCTACGTAGGTGACGAAAGTGTGGCCGCAGACGGTGGTGCAGACCTGCGTGATCCACCTGATCCGCAACACGTTCCGCCTGACGTCGCGCAGGTACTAATAGTGCTTTGTTAGGTCGGTGTGGCGTGTCGCTTGTACGGGCGTCGTGGCGGTGTTTGGCTGCGGTGCGTGGATGAGCGGGATCTGGTTCGGGTGCGAGCGGGGTTGGAGGACTTCGCGGCGGGAAT
>NZ_SMJY01000276.1:0-6258 GCF_004348355.1 Micromonospora sp. KC721
GCCCCGGAGCGTCCCACTGCTGTGCGACCCGACGGGCTGGAAGACGCGCTGCGGGAGACCCTCTCCCGCCGGGTCGCCGCGCCCCCGCCGCTCCCCGCCGATCCGGCCGGGGTGGCCCTCCGGCGGGCCCGACGGATCCGACGCCGACGGACCTTGACCGGACTCGGTCTCGCCATGGTGGTCACGTCAGTGCTCACCGCCGGCATCGCGTACCTCGGGGAGCACTCCGGCCGCGGCGGCAAGCCCGTCGTCGTGCTCGGTGACCCGCGCGGCCCGGCCACCCCCGCCGCCTGGCCGGTCGCCCCCGCTCCGGCACCCGCGCCGGCCGACGGTCGGGCCGAACTGGTCGTCGGGGAGTCCCTGGTCACCGCCGACGGAGAGCGGCACGACCTCGGTATCGGTCCGGCCGAGCGGGCCCAGCGCCTGCCCGACCGGGGCGGCTGGCTGGTGGTCGGCGTCCCCACTCCCGCCGGCCGCACCCTCTGGGTGGTCCCGGCCGGCGAGTCACCGCTGGTGCTGCTGGCCGGCGCGGAGGAGATCGCGCTCAGCGAGGACGGCCGGCGGGTCGCCTGGCGCGACGGCGACGCCCTCTCCGTGGCCGGTCTCGTCGGCCGGCAACTGGTCGCCGCCACCGGCACCTCGGCCGCCGCCGGCGCGACACCCGTCCGATTCGTCGGCGACCGGGTCCTGGTCCGCGCCCGCGACGGCGGGCACCTGCTCTGGCAGCCGTCCCCCGCCGCGCTGCCCACCAGCGAGCGGCAGGTCGTCGGCGTCTACGGCGCCCGGCCCGACGGGCGGCTGGTGGCCCGGGTGTCCACCGCCGACCGCCGGGTGTGCCTGGCGCTGCTCGACCCGGCGACCCTCGCCCCGACCCGGACGGGCTGCCGGCCGACCCTCGCCGACGACGGCCTCGGCGCGGTCTCCACCGACGGTCGCTGGCTGCTGGCCAACGCGCGTACCGGCGGCGCGGTCCTGGTCGACCTGGCCGGTCTCGGGCCGGGCACCACCGCCCGGCCGGCCGGGCCGACCATCCACGGTGCGGTGGCGTGGACCGGGGCCGCCGTTGCCACCTACCTGGACCGTGGCGCCGTCCTGACCCGGGTCCGTCCCGACCGGGCCCTCACCGGGGAGGGCGCCGCCTCGACCCTGCTCAGTGGCGTCACCCCCGACGACCACCCGGTCGTGGTCACCGGCGGCTCCTGACCGCGACGCGCCCGGTAGCGTCGGTGCGTGACTCCGGCCATCGACCTGCACACCCACTCCACCGCCAGCGACGGCACCCTCACCCCGGCCGAACTGGTGCGGGCCGCCGCCGACGCCGGACTGGACGTGGTGGCTATCACCGACCACGACACCACCGCTGGCTGGGACGCCGCGGTCGCCGCGCTCCCGCCCGGCCTCACCCTCGTCCGTGGTGCGGAAATCTCCTGCCGGTGGCACGGCGTCGCCCCGCCGGTCCCGCTGCACCTGCTCGCGTACCTCTTCGACCCGCGGCACCCGGAACTCGTCGACGAGCTGGCCCGGGTGCGGGCCGCCCGGGAGGTACGCGGCGAGCGGATCGTCCGGCTGCTCCAGGCCGACGGCGTCGACATCAGCTGGACGGAGATCATGACCGCCGCCGGGGGCGGCACCGTCGGCCGTCCGCACATCGCGGCGGCGTTGGTCCGGGCCAACCTGGTCGCCAGCACCACCGAGGCGTTCGGGCCGGACTGGCTGGGGGAGCGGTACCGGCTACCGAAGGAGGACATCGACGTCTTCCGCGCGGTCACCCTGGTCCGGGCTGCCGGCGGGGTGCCGGTCTTCGCCCACCCCCGGGCCACCCGGCGCGGCCGGGTGGTGCCGGACGACCTGATCGGCGAACTGGCCGAGGCCGGGCTGGCCGGTCTGGAGGCCGACCACGAGGACCACTCCCCGGCCGAGGCGGCGCACGTTCGTGGCCTCGCCGCCGAGCTGGGACTGCTGGTCACCGGCTCGTCGGACTTCCACGGCACGCACAAGACCGTCCGGCTCGGCGCGCACACCACCTCCCTAGGGGCGTACGAGCGGATCGTCGCGCAGGCTCGCGGAGTGACCCCGGTCGCTTCCGGCTGATCCGAGTTTCCGCCGGAACCGGCGCGGCTACCTTGATCAGGTGGATCTCAAGCTTTTCGGCGAGGTCTTCGTGACCCTGCTGGTCATCGTCGACCCGCCGGGCATGATGCCGATCTTTCTCGCCCTGACCGGCCCCCTGGCCGCCCGCGACCGCAACCGGGCGGCCTGGCAGGCGGTCGCGCTGGCGCTCGGCGTGATCGTGGTCTTCGCGGTCGCCGGCCAGACCCTCCTTGCCTACCTGCACGTGGACCTGCCGGCGTTGCAGGCCGCCGGCGGCCTGCTGCTGGTGCTGGTGGCGCTGGAACTGCTCACCGGCAAGGCGGACGACCCGAGCCAGCAGGTCACCTCGAACATCGCCCTGGTGCCGTTGGGCACCCCGCTGCTGGCCGGCCCCGGCGCGATCGTGGCGACAATGCTCTTCGTGCAGCGAGCCGACCGGACGGGGCAGTACCTCTCCATCGCCACCGCCATCGTCGCGGTGATGCTCACGGTCTGGGTCGTGCTCCGCTTCTCCGGCGGGATCGTCAAGATCCTGCGCCCGGGCGGCATCGAGGTGCTCACCCGGATCGCCGGCCTGCTGCTGGCCGCCATCGCCGTCCAGCTCATCGCCGACGCCATCGCCGCCTTCGTCACGCAGTACAGCAACGGAGGCTGAGCCGGCCGTGTCCGGTGCGCGGCTGTCGTACCCGGATGGCAGGATCTCACCGTGCGACGATCCGCGGGCCCACCCCGACCGCGCAGCGGCCAACCCGAGCAGCTCGGCTTCGACGGCATGCCGGAGCGGCTCTTCGTGTGCACTCCCAGCAAGCTCGGGGCCTACCTGGACTGCCCCCGCCGCTACCGCTACTCCTACGTCGACCGGCCGACGCCGCCCAAGGGTCCGCCGTGGGCGCACAACTCGCTGGGCGCCAGCGTCCACACCACCCTGAAGAACTGGTACGCGCTCAGCCCCGAACGCCGCCGGCCGGAAGCCCTCGCCGGCCTGCTCAGGGGCACCTGGGTACGCGACGGCTACCGCGACGACGAGCAGGAGCGGGAGGCGTACCGGCGGGCGCTGGGCTGGCTGGAGGCGTACGTCGCGACGCTGGACCCGGGCGAGGACCCGCTCGGCGTGGAGCGGGTGGTCGCGGTGAAGACGGCGGTGCTGGCCTTCAACGGCCGCGCCGACCGGATCGACTCCCGGCCCGGCCCGGACGGTCCCGAGCTGGTCATCGTCGACTACAAGACCGGCCGCACCGGGCTGGACAGCGACGACGCGCGCGGCTCGCAGGCGCTGGCGCTCTACGCGTACGCCGCCGAGCGGACGTTCCGCCGGCCGTGCCGCCGGGTCGAGCTGCACCACCTGCCCACCGGGACCATCGCCGCGCACGAGCACAGCCCCGAGTCGCTGGCCCGACAGCTCTCCCGCGCCGAGGACACCGCCCGCGACATCATGGCCGCCGAGCGCGCCGTCGCCGACGGAACCGACCCCGACGAGGCGTTCCCCACGGCCGCCGGGCCGCGCTGCGGCTGGTGCGACTTCCGGCGCAACTGCCCCACCGGAGCGCAGACGCCGGGGCGCGAGCCGTGGTCGGCCGTGGACCGTCCGGCCGCACCCACCGGCGACTGACCGGGCCCACCCCCGGGTTTGCCGGGCGACCCGGTGCGAGTGACGCGCTCGGGCGACCGTTCAGCCGGTCGGTGCGGCGCGACGGGCGGCGCGTTCCTTGGCGGCCTGCTGGATCGGCCCCTCCCGCCAGTCCCGGGGCAGCGCGGCCAGCGCCAGGCGCAGCGCACGTGCGCCCAACTCGGCGGACAGGGCGGTGGTGGGCAGCCCCAGACCGCCGTACAGCCGCCGCGCCCAGGGCGGCAGCAGCCCGAACGCGGTGCCGGCGACGCCCAGGTACGCCCAGCGTGGCGGCCCGAGGTTCAGCCCCAGCCGGGCCGGCAGCGTCAACCGCTTCCACGACAGCGGCGGGGCGGTGAGGAACAGGGCCGTCTCGGCCGCCTCCTTCGTCATCCGCAGCTCCGGACGCACCGCCCGGTAGTAGTCGGCCACCTCGGCGGCACTGCCCGGCACGTCGGCGGGATCGAGCCCGACCAGCGCGGCGGCCCGCCGCTGCTCGGCGTAGTAGCCGTCCACCTCCGAGTCGGTCAGTGACAGCCCGGCCCGCCGGGCGGTGCTCACGAACGACTCGACCTCGGTGACGTGCACCCAGCGGAGCAGGTCCGGCTCGTCGATCCGGAATTCCTCGCCGGTGGTCGGGTCGGTGGCGCGCATCCGGGCGTGCAGCGCGCGCAGCCTACGGCCGGCCGCCTCCGCCTCCGCGGTGGTGCCGTAGATCACCGTGGCGACGTACGTGGCGGTGCGCAGCAGCCGACCCCACGCGTCCCTGCGGTAGTTGCTGTGCTGCGCCACCCCGGCCATCGCCCGGGGATGCAGCGCCTGGAGGTAGAGCGAGCGCAGGCCGGCGACGATCAGGACCGGTTCGTCGTGCACCTTCCACGTGACCGATCCCGGTCCGAACAGGCCGAGGTCGTCGGAGTCCACCGCCCAAGAGTGCCACGCGGTGTCGCGTGTCTGCCCGGGACTCAGTCGTCGGCGCGGCGGGCCTGGCAGGTGGGGCAGAGGCCCCAGAAGGTCACCTCCGCCTCGTCGACCTCGAAGCCGTGCGCGATGCTCGGATCCAGGCAGGGTGCGGCACCGACCGCGCAGTCGACGTCGGCGATCTTGCCGCAGCTACGGCACACCACGTGGTGGTGGTTGTCGCCGGTCCGGGCCTCGTAGCGGGCGGGGCTGCCGGCCGGCTCGATCCGTCGGGCCAGGTCCGCCCGGGACAGCGCGCCGAGGACGTCGTAGACGGCCTGCGTGGAGACGGAGTCGAGGCGTTCACGGACCCGCCGGGTGATCTCGTCGACCTCCAGGTGGCCACCGGCGGCCAGCACGTCCAGTACGGCGAGGCGCGGTCGGGTGACCCGTAGGCCCCTCGACCGCAGCAGTTCCGCACCACCGGACATGAGGCAATGACAGCACGGGCCCAGCCCGCCGACAAGCGACCCTGGCGGCAGGTGGCCCCGGACACAGGCAGGTCACACCTTCGAGCGGGGTGAACGGTCCCACCGGACCTTGCGTGTACCCGGTCGGGAGGTGCCGTGGCACCCCTCGACCGTCGTACGCTGCTGCGGCGGATCGCGCTCGCTCGTCGGAGGTGACGGTGTTCAAGGAGATCAACGGGTTACCCGGGCACGTCCTGGTGATCCACGCGGTCGTGGTGTTCGTGCCGCTGCTGGCCCTGCTGGCCTCCGCGTACGGCCTGGTGCCCCGCTGGCGGCCCCGGCTGGGTTGGGCGGTGGTGATCCTGGCCGTGGTGACCCCCGTCGTCACCTGGGTGGCGACCGAGTCCGGCGAGGCGTTCGAGGCGGTCCTGGCGGGCAAGGGCTACCCACCCGACCTGCTCACCAAGATCGGAGAGCATGCCGCGTACGGCGTGACGACGCTGCGGCTGACCGTCGCCCTGGCGGTGGCGGCGCTCGTGCTGTGGGCGCTGACCAGCGGCCCGGTGCGCACCCGGCGGGTGCCCGCGTGGGCCACCTGGCTGCTCACCGCAGTGATCGTGGCGCTGTCCGGGTTCGCCCTGGTCTACGTCTACCTGACCGGGGACACGGGGGCGGCGTCGGTCTGGGGCAGCACCCTCTGAGCGACGCACCCGGCGCTCTCGAAACGGGCCGTTCCATCCAGCTGGTGGGCTGGGCCTGCCGTCGACCTCGCCGCGAGGCTGACGGCACAGACGGATCGGCGGGGTGCGTCGCCCGGTTTCTGCGTACCCGCTGCTCGTGCTTGTCCGGTCTGCCGCTGGCCAGAGGCCCGACAGCGCTCAGAAGAACGCCCGGGAGCAGAGCAGACAGAGCAGTACCAGCAGCACCAGACCGGCCGCCGCGCCGAGGGCGTGGGTGACCCGCTGGGCCTGCTGCTCCGCCGCGTCCATCGCCTCCATGTCCTGCGGGGGCAGCGTGCGCGGTGGGGTGGCCCGGAAGTGCACCGGGGGGCGCCAACCGGGCGGCGGCGCAGTGGTCGGTGGTGGCCCGTGGTAGACGCCCCGGCCGGATGTCGCCGGGGCAACCGGCACCACGGGCGGCGGAACGTCCGCCGGGGCGGCCCACGGGGACCGGGCCGGGGGCTGCGGGACC
>NZ_SMJY01000277.1:0-6192 GCF_004348355.1 Micromonospora sp. KC721
GGGCAGCGAGGGCGGGCTGAAACCGTAGGGCAGTTCGAGGCGGTGCCGGGCCAACAGCTCCGCGTCGGAGAGGACGTCGACGGTGGGAGCGTCGGCCACGATCCGGCCGGCGTCGAGGATCACCGATCGCGGGCACAGTTCCGCCGCGTACGGCAGGTCGTGGGTGACCATCAACAGGGTCACCGGCAGGGTACGCAGGATCTCGGCCAGTTCCCGCCGGGCCGCCGGGTCCAGGTTCGACGAGGGCTCGTCGAGCACCAGGATCTCCGGGCGCATGGCCAGCACGGTGGCGACCGCCACCCGGCGGCGCTGGCCGAACGACAGGTGGTGCGGGGCCCGGTCCCGGTGGGCGCTCATCCCCACCGCGTCGAGGGCCTCGTCCACCCGCTCGGCCAGCTCCGCCCCGCGCAGCCCCAGGTTCGCCGGGCCGAACGCCACGTCCTCGGCGACCGTGGGCAGGAAGAGCTGGTCGTCCGGGTCCTGGAAGACGATCCCGACCCGGCGACGGATCTCGGCCAGCGTGCCCCGGTCGCTCGACACGGTCAGCCCGCCGACGCTGACTGTGCCCTCGGTGGGGGTCAGGATGCCGTTGAGGTGCAGCACCAGGGTCGTCTTGCCGGCCCCGTTCGGGCCGAGCAGGGCCACCCGCCCGCCGCGCGGCACGGTCAGATCCACCCCGCGCAGGGCGACGTGACCGTCCGGGTACGCGTACCGGACGCCACGGACGTCCAACGAGACAGCGGTGGGCACCTACCGATCATGTCAGGACGACGGCGGTGGCGGCGATGAGGACCGCCGTCACGGGCACGGTCGCCGCGGCCAGCCACTGCCCGGCGGTGGCCGCACCGGCGCCCCGCCAGACCACCGGCATCCGCCCCGAGTAACCCCGGGACAGCATCGCCAGGTAGACCCGCTCGCCCCGCTCGAAGGCGCGCAGAAACAGCGCACCCACCCCGGCTGCGAACCCGCGTAGCTGCCACAGGAAACGCGGGTCGTCGCCCCGGGACACCCGGGCCACCCGCATCCGGCGGGCCTCGCCCACCAGCACGTCCAGGTAGCGCAGCATGAAGGTGGCGATCTGGGTGACGATCTGCGGGCAGCGCAGCCGATCCAGGCCCACGATCAGATCGCGGGTGGTGGTGGTCGCCGCCAGCAGCAGCGACGCCAGCACACCCAGGGTGCCCTTGGCGACGATGTTCCACCCGCCGTACAGGCCGTCGACCGACAGGCTGAGCCCGGCGACCTCGACCCGCTCCCCCGCGCCCAGCAACGGCAGCGCGAAGGCGAAGAGCACGAACGGCAGCTCGATCATCGAGCGCAGCAGCAGCCACCCGGCACCCACCCGGGCCAGCGCGGCGACGAGGGCGACCAGCACCGCGTACCCGGCGAAGGCCCACAGGGCCTCCCTCGGGGTGGCCACCACGGCGACGGTGAACAGCACCATCCCCGCGATCTTCACCTCCGGGGCGAGCCGGTGCACCGGGGACGACACCTCCCGGTAGAGCACGTGCGCGTGCCCGGCCCCCATCGGCGTACCCCCTCAGCCGGTCGTGCCGGCGGGCTGCCGGTCGTCGCGCGCGGCCTCGCCGGCGTCACCGGACCCGGCCGGGCCACGTCGGCGCAGCAGCCAGAAGACACCGCCGCCGACCACGAAGGTCAGCAGGACCCCGAGCACCCCGGACAGCGCGGTGGAGAGGAAGTCGTTGTCGATCCCGGCGATCCCGTAGTCGGCCAGCGGACCGCCCACCTCGTGCTCCTTCTCCTGCTGGGCCGGGCAGGAACCGCCGGTGATCTCCCCCTCGGCGTCGACGGTGCAGCCCTTGAGCAGTGCCGAGTCCAACCCGTCGGGGTGAGACGAGGCGTAGCTGCTGACCACCCCGGCCAGCAGCAGCGCGACCAGCAGGCCGACCGCGACGAAACCCCAGGTACGGTTCCTCACCGGGCACCTCCGACGGCCGGGACGGTCGCCGGCGCCGCCGGCTTCAGGGCGCGCAGCGCGTACACCAGGTCTGGCCGGACCTTCGCGACGGTGGCCACGGTGGTGGCGGTGATCAAACCCTCTCCGATACCGATCAGCAGGTGGAATCCGGCCATCGTGCCGGCCAGCCCGGCGAGGTTGCCGCCCAGGTCGGTGGTGCCGCCGAGCCAGTACTGGAGCACGAAGCCCTGGCTCGCGACCACCACGCTCACCAGCGCGGAGACGAACGCGGTGACGCTCAGCCCGAACGGGGTACGCGGCAGCACCCGGAGCAGACCGGCGATGAGCAGGTACGCCGCCGCGGTGCCGATCAGCGCCATGTTGGTGATGTTCAAACCCAGCATCGCGACGCCGCCGTCACCGAAGACCAGGGCCTGCACCACCAGCACCACCGCCACGCAGAGCGCGCCCACCCACGGGCCGACCAGCAGCGCGGCGAGCGCGCCGCCGAGCAGGTGCCCGCTCACCCCGGCGGTGAAGATCGGGAAGTTGAGCATCTGCACGGCGAAGATGAAGGCGGCGACCAGGCCGGCCATCGGGGCCAGCCGGTCGTCCAGGTCGCGGCGACCGCGCAGCACGCAGAAAGCCAGCGCGGCGAGGGCGAGGGCTGCGAAGACCCCCGCCACGGGACCGTTGATGATCCCGTTCGAGATGTGCATCGCGAGGGTGTCCACGCGCGCGAGCCTATTTCCCCACAGGTGCTGTTGCCAAGGGCTGGCAACTGCACCAGTGATCCCGTTGTGCGGCGCGTCACCCCGCGCTCGCCGCCCAGGCCCGGCGGTAGGGTCGAGGCCATGACCGCGCCCGACCGCCTCAGCCCCGGCGACCCCGCCCCCGACTTCACCCTGCCGACCGACAGCGGCGGGACGCTCTCCCTGGCCGACCTGCGGGGCCGCCGGGTCATCCTGTACGCGTACCCGGCCGCGATGACCCCCGGCTGCACCAAGCAGGCCTGCGACTTCCGCGACTCGCTCGCCTCCCTCCAGTCCGCCGGTTACGAGGTCGTCGGGATCTCGCCGGACAAGCCGGAGAAGCTGGCGAAGTTCCGCGAGCGCGACGCCATCACCTTCCCGCTGGTGGCCGACACCGACCGGGCGGTGCTCACCGCCTACGGCGCGTACGGCGAGAAGCAGATGTACGGCAAGACCGTCACCGGGGTGATCCGCTCCACCCTCGTCATCGACCCGGACGGCAAGATCGAGCGGGCGTTCTACAACGTCAAGGCCACCGGGCACGTCGCCAAGCTGCGCCGCGACCTCGGCCTGGACTGACAGACCGTCACACCCGGCCGCTACCGTCCGTGCGTGGTCCGGTACCGGTACACCCCCGACGCGCTCGCCGAGGCGGCCGCCGCCGCGTACAGCGTCACCGAGGTGATGCGGCTGCTCGGCGTACGCGTCAGCGGCGGCTCACACGCGCACATCAGCCGGCAACTGAGGCGCTTCGGCATCGACACCTCCCACTTCACCGGACAGGTACACAACAAGGGGCGTGCTGGTCCCCGTCGGGCCGCCGCCGAGGTGCTGACCAGAATGAGCCCGGAGGCGGGCCGGATTCCCGGCTTCCGGCTGCGCCGCGCCCTGGCCGACATCGGCGTTCCCGAACAGTGCGAGCACTGTGGCGTGGGGACGATCTGGAGGGGCAACCGCCTGGTCCTCCACGTCGACCACATCAACGGCGATTGCCTCGACAACCGGCCGCCCAATCTGCGGTTGCTCTGTCCGAACTGCCACAGCCAGACACCCACGTACGCCGGCCGGAAATCGAGTCGCGGGGCGGTGAGAACGCTCGGTGCACCGCTCGGCGGCCTGCCTGGCTCCTGCGACGACCGGGACCAGCCAGCGCCGACACAGCCGGTGGATGGGGCCGAACTGCTCGCCCTCATCCGACGGGTCAGCGCCGGCGAACTCACCAGCGTGGAGGCCGCCCGACGCATCGGCTGTACGCGCGACAACGTCAGCAGGCTGCGTCGACGACTGGAGGCGACGGGCGATGTCGTGCCGCCGTCGCGGGGTGCGCGACCGCCGGGCACGTCGTCGACTCCGGGAACCCCTCATCGACATGGCACTCAACCAGCCGGAACTCGGCTCGCCGAGCATCGCCCGGAAGCTGGCGGACAGGTGTGACGGCGCCGCGGTGATCAGCCCTCGGACGGTGCAACTGATCCTCCGGGAGGTGGGGCTCAGCACGGTCGAGGCTCGACGCTCTAGACTCAGCGGATCGGCGGGAGTGGCGTAATTGGCAGCCGCGATAGGTTTAGGTCCTATTGTCCGAAAGGACGTAGGGGTTCGAGTCCCCTCTCCCGCACCGAAGCGCCGTGTTGCGATCGTCACGATCGGCTGTCCGACCGAAGCTCGCTGCACCAACATGGCCCGGGTGAGCCTGCGTTTCGTCCTCGACCCCGACCTCTCTCCCACGCTGCGCCAGCAGCTCACGCGGTTGTGGGTGGAGGTGACCAACGCCGGTGGCGCGGTCGGCTTCGTCGCGCCGGTCACCGTCGACGAGGTCCGCCCGGTCGCCGAGGCGACCTTCCGCGACGTCGTCGCCGGCCCGGACCGACTGCTGGTCGGTTACGCGGGCGACGAACCCGTCGCGGTGCTGGTCTTCGTTGACAACCGGTTCCATCTGAAGGCCCACTGGGGCATTCTCAAGCGGGTCATGGTCCATCCGAAGACGCAGGGGCTCGGGTACGGCGCGGCGATCATGAGGGAGGCCGCACGTCGGGCGCCCGAGCTGGGTTGGCGGGCCTTGCACGTCACCGTTCGGGGCGGGTTGGGGCTGGAGGGCTTCTACCGCCGGCTCGGTTACCGGGAGGTCGGCCGGTTGCCCGGCGCGCTGCGGGTGGCTCCGGGCGACGACCGGGACGAGATCCTCATGTGGCTCGACCTACCCGGCCCCACCCCCTGACCGCTCCGGGCGGAGGTCGCCCCGTCAACAGGTCGGCCACTCGACGCCAACACATCGCGGCAAGTGGGGCTGTCCCTAGTCCGGGACAGCCCAGGCTGCTGCCAACGGAGTTGATCAAGGAGCTGAGGACCGGCCACCCTCGAAGGTCGGCCCGTACCGGCAGACCAGGCCGCGTGGCCAGGCGAAGCTGCTGCCGGGCAGACCAAACCGTGCCCCGCGAGACCGGACCACCGCGGGAGCCCGGCCACACCCGGGAAGTCACTGCAGCTCCCTGGAAGCCGGAAGACCGGGCGCAGGGTGTTGCGCGATCAGCCGCAGGAGGGCTCGGGCGGGACAGCAGCCAGCGGTCGCGTGACCGCCTCGCCGGCCAGCGCGGTCGCGGTGGCGTCCGGTTGCGGGGTGATGTCGGCCGCTACCCCGCTGGACGGACGAGCGGGGACGGTCGCCGACGGGCTGACGCTCGGGCCCGGCGACGAGGCGCGGCGGGCAGCGGCCGTCCGGTCGCCCGACGAGCCGGGTGCCGCACCACCGGCAGCGGGTGCGCCGCCACCGGCGGCGGGTGCCGCGCCGTACATTCGGACGGTGCTGCGCTGGGTCTGGCCGGGGGCGAGCCGGATACCGGTGGCGGTGGTGCGGTGGCCGTACACGTCGGTGACCCGGACGGTGTACGGGCCGAGGCCGGCACCGGAGTCGATCAGCCAGTAGTTGTAGTCCTGCCGGGCGGCCGGGCGGAAACTACCGGAACCGCCCTGACGGACCTCGACGGAGCGCAGCGGGTTCCCGTGGTCGCCGACGAGCACCGCGAACCAGTACTGCGAGGCGCCTTCCTTGATCCGGAAGGTGAGCGGGCCGGGCAGCGGCGGGTCGACGACGGCCCGGTAGCTGATCGGGACGATGCCCTGCACGGGGTCGGCGATGCGGGCGAACGCCTCGCGGGACAGGTCGAGGTGCCCGGGCGCGCATTCCGGGCACCGGTCGGTGACCAGGACGCGGACGGTGCCGCGCGGCCCGGTGACGTCGAGGCTGCCGCCGCAGGCGGCGGCGGCGCCGTACTCGCTCGGGCCGAGGGCGACGTAGAGCCGGTTGGCGGGCAGGGTGGGGTACGAGCAGTTGCCGAGGCCCTGCGCGTCGTACAAGGTGGCCTTTCCCTTGTGGACGGCGCCGCCGACCGGCGGCGCGGCAGCGAGCGGCGGCACAGCAATGAGCGGCGCCCCGCCAGCGAGCGGGGCAGCCACCCGGGCCGGGGCGGCGCAGGCGGGGGCGGCGCCGGAGCGCAGCGCGAGACTGAGACCGAGGACGGTGGCGAG
>NZ_SMJY01000278.1:0-6179 GCF_004348355.1 Micromonospora sp. KC721
CCCCGGTGCCGTCCCCCGTCGTCTCACCGTCGGGGACACTGCCGATCGTCGTACGGTCCGTGCCCACACCGACGGTCGAACCCACACCCGCCCCGCAGGCCAAGCCGACGGTCGAGCCGAAGCCGGCGATGGAGGCCGCGCCGGCCCAGGCGGCGCCCGTCGCGGAGGTGCCTGCCGCCGACTCGCCCGAGCAGGCCATCACGCCACTCGACCAGCCGACCCCCGCACCACCGGTGCCGGTCTCCGCACCACCGGTCGTCGCCGTGGAAGAACCGAGGGACACGGAGCGCGCGGCACCGCCGGCGGCCGAACCCGGTGTCGGGCCGGGCCGCGACACGACCGACGCCGGGACGTCGGCCGGCACTGACCAGCCGGCTCTCCCGCCGGCACCCGGGACCGAGGATCCGGTGACGCACGGCGACCCGGAGCAACTGCTGGCCGCGTACCAGTGGCGGCTCGACCCGGAGACGCTGCGCGAAACCGTGGACGACCCGGACGAGTTGCGGGCGCTGCGGCGACGGCTCACCGAGAAACTCGCGGTCTCCCTGGACAACCGGGCCCGCGCCCGGCTGCTGAGCCTGCGCGCCGTCGTCTCCCGGATCGTCGACGACCTGGACGACGCGCTCGCCGACGGCCGGCTCGCCCTCACCTACGCCGAGGCGACCGGGGAACTGCGCCGCACCGCGCTGGCCCGGGCCCGACTGGCCGAGGTGCTCCGCCGCCGGGGCGAGCACGCCGAGGCGGACCGCCTCTTCGCCGAGGCCAACTCGGCGGAGTTGCCGGACCGGCTACGGGCGGCGATGCACGAGCACGCGGGCCGGTCCTGCTACGACCAGGGCCGGCTGATGGAGGCGTGCGCACACTTCGAACGGGCGCTGGACCTGCGCCGGGTCGACGACCCGGAGCTGACCGAGCGGATCATGATCTCCCTGGACGCGGTGCACGCCCGGGCCGTCGCCAACGGCGGCTTCGGGCCGTACCCCCGTAGCCGGCAGGAGGTGCTGCGCGGGCGCCGCTCCCCGGTGCCGACCCGGGACAGCGGCCCGGACCGGTGGGGTTACGCGGACGTCGACGGCGAACTGGTCATCGACTACCGGTACGCCGAGGCGCAGCCCTTCTGCGAGGGCGTGGCCTGGGTACGCCGCCCCGACGCCAGCGGCTGGGAGTTGATCGACGAGGCCGGAACCACGGTGATCGCCCCCGGCTACGCCGCGGTGCGGGCCTTCTCCGACGGACTGGCCTGGGTCTCTCGCGGCGGCGCGGACTGGACCGCGATCGAGCCGGACGGAACCGAGGTGGCCTCCGGCGGCTTCGAGGAGGTCCGGCCGTTCCGCAGTGGCGTGGCAGCGGTGCGCCGGGGCGGGGTGTGGGGTGCGGTCGACCGGCGCGGCCGGCTGGTCGTGCCACCCCGTTACCAGGCGTTCCGGACCATGCTCGCGGACGGCCGGCCGGTGGAGGGCTTCACCGACGAAGGGCTGGCCGTGGTGGAGGCCGGTGGTCTGCGTGGCGTGGTGGACCGGGCGGGGAACCTGCTCGTCGCGCCCGCCCACCCGCAGTTGATGATCCACCCGGTGGCGTTCCTGGCCACCGACCGCGCCGGCCGATGGGGGGCGCTGGATCGGCGTGGCGGGCCGCTGATCGACCCGGTGCACCCGGGCCGGGACGCCGTGCTGGCCGAGATCGACCTGCTGCTGGCCGACACCCGTCCGGTGCTCTGACGGTTCCACCGGGCTAGGGTCGGGGGATGGAATTCCGACACCTAGGTCGCTCGGGCCTGATGGTCAGTGAGATCTCGTACGGCAACTGGATCACCCACGGCTCCCAGGTCGAGGAGGAGGCGGCGCTGGCCTGTGTGCGGGCCGCCCTGGACACCGGCATCACCACCTTCGACACCGCCGACGTGTACGCCGGCACCCGGGCCGAGGAGGTCCTCGGCAAGGCTCTGGCCGGCGAGCGCCGGGAAGGGCTGGAGATCTTCACGAAGGTCTACTGGCCGACCGGTCCGGGCCGCAACGACCGGGGCCTGTCCCGCAAGCACATCATGGAATCGATCAACGGCTCGCTGCGCCGGTTGCGCACCGACTACGTGGACCTCTACCAGGCCCACCGGTACGACTACAGCACGCCGCTGGAGGAGACGATGGAGGCCTTCGCCGACGTCGTGCACTCGGGTAAGGCGCACTACATCGGCGTCTCCGAGTGGAAGGCGTCCCAGATCCGCGAGGCGCACGGCCTCGCCCGCGAGCTGCGCATCCCGTTGGTGTCCAACCAGCCGCAGTACTCGATGCTGTGGCGGGTCATCGAGACCGAGGTCGTGCCCACCAGCGAGGAGTTGGGTGTGGGGCAGATCGTCTGGTCGCCGATGGCGCAGGGCGTGCTCTCCGGCAAGTACCTGCCGGGTCAGCCGCCGCCGGCCGGGTCCCGGGCCACCGACGAGAAATCCGGCGCCAACTTCATCAGGGCGTGGCTGACCGACGAGGTGCTCTCCCGGGTGCAGCGGCTCAAGCCGCTCGCGGAGCAGGCGGGGCTGACCATGCCGCAGCTGGCCATCGCCTGGGTGTTGCAGAACCCGAACGTCTCCTCGGCGATCGTCGGGGCGTCCCGGCCCGAGCAGGTGCACGACAACGTCAAGGCGGCCGGTGTGACGCTCGACGTCGAACTGTTGAAGGCGATCGACGAGATCGTCGAGCCGGTCACCGAGCGCGACGCGGCGAAGACCGAGAGCCCGGCCCAGCGGCCCTGACGCCTTCCCCGGGCCGGCGCGGGCTCCGCGCCGGCCCGACCCTTTTCTCCGGGTACGCCCGCCTCACGGTGGGCAGCGCGGCCGGCCTGGGGGCCGATAAAGGCAGTGTGGGCCGCTACAGACCTGATCGCACTGATGGATCGGCCCCGCGCCGCCGATCCGTCAGTGCGATCAGGTCTGTAGGTCCTCGACCCTCACCCCCGAGGGCCGGGGACGGTGTCGCGGACGTGCGGCGGCCGACGCGGCAGTCGGCTGTCGCGGTCAGCCCTGCCAGAAGCGGATCAGTTCCAGCCCCAGGCCGTAGAGCCAGCTCGGCAGGCCCAGCGCGTCACCGAGGGCGAAGACCGCGTCGAAGAACCAACCCCCGATGCGCGGATTCCACAGCAGCGCGAAGAGCAGAATGAAGCCGAACGGGGCGAACAGGTCGTACATCCGCCGCCACTGCGGGTTCAGCCAGGGCTGAATCATGTTGCCGCCGTCCAGGCCGGGTATCGGCAGCAGGTTGAGCAGGCTCGCGGTGAGCTGGAGGAAGGCCAGCAGTGCCAGCCCGGCCCAGAACTCCACCGGCCCGCCGAACACGCCGGACCCGATGCGCAGCGCCGCCACCAGCACCAGCGTGAACAGCACGTTGGTGGCCGGGCCGGCGAGGCTGACCAGGGTGTGGCGTACCCGGCCCGGAATGGCGTGCCGGTCCACCCACACCGCGCCACCGGGCAGACCGATGCCGCCGAGCAGCACCACCACCACGGGCAGCACGATCGACAGCAACGGGTGGGTGTACTTCAGCGGGTTCAACGTCAGGTAGCCGCGGTGGGCGATGTCCCGGTCGCCGGCCCGGTACGCCACCACCGCGTGGGCGTACTCGTGCAGGCAGAGCGAGACCAGCCAGCCCGAGACGACGAAGAGGAAGACGTCGAACCGGACGTTGCCGAACCCGTTCCAGGCCATCACCCCGCTGGCCACGAAGAGCGCGACCAGGGCGAGGAAGACCGGACTGGGCCGGAACGCCGCCCGGGGCACCCCGAGGACCAGCGGCTCCCCGGGGCGGTCGTACCCCATCACTCCGCCGTCGGCAGCAGGCTCATCCGGTACTCCACCCGGTCGTCCTCGACGAGCGCGACCGAGGTGACGCCGGACGCCGCGAGTTCCCGCCAGGTCTGGCCGATCCACGACTCGGCGTCCGCCTGACTGCTGAACGACTCCGCCGGCCCCTCGACCGCCGTACCGTCCGTGCCCTCGTACCGCCAGCTCCACGCCATGCCGCGTCTCCCCTCGCCGCTGTGCCGTCCCCGGGGACGGATCCCCGCAAGCGTAGTCGGCCGGCCCGGACAACGGCTGTTGCTCACCCGGCGCAGCGCCACCACCTGCCTGGGGCGGCAGGCCACGGGTTGCAGGGTTTCCCGGCGTCTGTCGGGGTATGGGCAGGGCGGCAGCGGCGGTGCTCGGACCCGCCGCGGAACAAAGGAGGCGACGGTGGAGCGGATGCACGAGAAGGACACGGACGATCTGCGGCAGATGGCGATCCGGGGTGGCATCGAGGGAGCCGAGCACATGGACCGCGAGGAACTGCTGGACGCCCTCGTCGCCCGCCCGGGCGAGGGCGCCTGGCAGGAGGACCCGAAACCGGCGGCGCTCAACCCGAACGACTATCGATATCGTTCCCCCCGGTAACCCTCCGTCGCGATCGGCGCGGCACCGTCGCAGGTTCGCGTTCCGCACCGGTACGGTGGCGCGGTGTTGACTAAGGGACTGGCGCTCAGCGATCGGTACCGGCTGAGCGAACGGGTGGCGACCGGTGGCATGGGCACCGTCTGGCGATGCGTGGACACCCTCCTCGACCGCGAGGTAGCCGTCAAGATACTGCTGCCCACACTCGTCGACGACCCCGAGTTCACCACCCGCTTCCACGCCGAAGCCCGCATGCTGGCCGCCCTACGCCACCCCGGCATCGTCGCCGTCCACGACTTCGGCTCCACCACACTGCCCGACGGCAACCGGATCAGCTACCTGGTCATGGAATACGTCAACGGCGAACCCCTGCACGCCTGGATCCGCCGCGCCGGCCGACTCGACCCCACCACCACCATGTCCGCCGTCGCGCAAGCCGCCACCGCACTACACGTCGCCCACACCGCCGGCATCGTCCACCGCGACGTCAAACCCGGCAACCTCCTGGTCAAACCCGACGGCACCATCGTCCTGGTCGACTTCGGCATCGCCCGGTCCGCGGCGTCGTTGGGGCTGACCGCCAGTCACATGGTGCTGGGCAGCGCCTCCTACATGTCGCCCGAGCAGGTCAACCACCAGCCTGTGTCGCCGGCGACGGACGTCTACGCGCTCGGCGCGGTGGCATACCACTGCCTGACCGGCCAGCCACCCTTCGTCGGGACGACGCTGTTGCAGGTGGCGTTGCAGCACGCCCAGGAACCGCCGCCGCCACTGTCCCCGGACATCCCCCCACCGGTCGCCGCCGTCGTCGAACGCGCCCTCGCCAAGAGCCCCGGCGACCGCTTCCCCACCGCGGCCGCGATGGCCGAGGCGGCCGGCGCCGCGGCGCCGGCGGTGCGCCCGGCCCTGCCCGGCCCACGGTCGCCGGGGCAGGCCCTGCCCCCGCCGCCACCGTGGCCGCCGCCGGGTGACGGCTCGGCATCACCGTCCTGGTCGGCGCCGGCCGCCGACCGAGCGGCGGACCCGTCAGCGGCTCCGACCGATGATCGACCGGCGGACCCGGCCGGCGGCGAGCCTCCGTCCCCGCCGTCGAAATTAACGGCTGGCGCAGCCGGGGCTCCGCCAGCCGACCCGAGCGGCGGCATCGCCGCCCCGGTGGCGCCGTCGGGCGACCGCCCGCCAGCGCCGACCGGCGACGGACCGGCCGGATCACCGACGGATTCGGCGGACGGCCGGGCGGCCGCAGTCGACCAGCGCGCGGCAGCCTCACCGGCGGCACCGACGAATGACCGCCCGGCGGCCCCGGCGGACCGGGTGGGCGTACCGGGAAACAGTTCGCGGCCGACCACGCCGGCCGGTGGCCGGTCCCGGCGTCGGCGGTTGGCCGTGGCCGGCGCGGCCGGCGTCGCGGCCGCGGTGCTGGCCGGTGTCGGCCTGATCCTGGCGCTGCCGCCGGACACCCCCGGCCAGGGCGGACCGGAGCCGACCGCGGGAGGGTCGGCGGCCGGGTCGGCGCTACCCGGCCCGGCCGCTGCGGTCACGAACAACGGCAGGCCCGGGCCGAGCGGCGGCACGCTGCCCGGCTGGTCGACCCCGGGAGCCGGCGGCGCCGTCCCGACCGGCTCCCGGGAACCGGGACCAGGAGCGGGACCGGGATCGCCACCGGGATCGCCACCGGGGAACCGGCCGGCACCCGAGCCGGGGGTGAGCGCCAGCAACCCGCCGCCGTCCGACCCGCCCCGCACCACGAGCCCGCCGAGGACGAATC
>NZ_SMJY01000279.1:0-6013 GCF_004348355.1 Micromonospora sp. KC721
GGTCGGGTCGGTGGGGTACTGCGGCACCGGGCCCGTGGGGAACGGGTCCACGGGCGGCTGGTTCGGATCCTGCGGCCCGTTGGGGGGCTGGGGCTGGCTCACCGTACTCCTCGGCACGTCGGTCACGTCACGAACCACCCGACGCTAGTGGGTGCCGGCAAGCCGGGAATGTCTCGGGTCCGACCTGTCCGTTCGGGGCCGGGACCGGCCCGATCGGTCAATGCGTCAGCACCGCCGCCGTGCGGACCAGGTCGCCCTCGACCGCGAACCGGCCGTGGATCACGGCGGGCGGGTCGGCCACCGTCGCCGCCGCCACCCGGGCCGGGTTGATCCGGGCGGTGAACGTGCCGGTCTGCGGGTCCAGCTCGACAGTCGCGTCCTGGAAGTCCAACCAGGTCCCGACCAGCGGGTGCCAGACCTTGTAGACGGTTTCCTTGGCGCTGAACAGCACCAGCGGCCACCAGGTGCCGGCCGGCAGCCGGGCCAGCCGTTCCTCCTCCTCGGGGCGGCAGATCAGCCGGCGTACCCCCGGGTTGAGGTCGCGGTGCCGCTCGGCGTCCATCCCCACCGACCGTACGTCGGTGGCGTGGGCGACCGCGGCGGCGCAGTAGCCGCGGGTGTGGGTGATGGTGCCGACCACGCCGGCGGGCCAGACCGGCGAACGGTCGGCCGCCGCCGGCACCGGCACGGCCGGCAGCCCCAGGCCGGTCAGCGCGCGCCGGGCACAGACCCGCCCGGCGGTGAAGTCCCGCCGCCGGCTCTGCACCGCCCGTTCGCCGAGGCCGGACCGTTCGGCCGCCAGCAGCTCCCCGGTCCAGTCCGCCGGCCCGGCGACCGCGACCGACACGGTGGGCGGCAGCAGGTCACGCATCACCGACCCCTTCCCGGTGCGCGGTTGTCCCGCTGCGCCGTGCGCTGGTGCCCCGTCAGGGCAGAGAGGTTCACGACCGCCATGGCTGGTCAACGTACCGCAATCGGACGACGGCGGAGGGTCCCCGCCCTGCCGGTGGCCACCCGGGCGGGCGGCCACCGGCAGGACGGGTCAGGGACGGCGGGGACGGCGGGTGAGCGTGAAGCCGACCACCCCGGCGACGGCCGCGAGAACGCCGCCGACCGAGCTCCAGATCCACCGCGAGCCGAGGTCGGGCAACCAGTCGAAGAAACCGGTCTCCTCCTCGTCGGGGGCGGCCGTCGGCTCCCCGGCCACCAGCGTGCCCGCCTTCGTGTTCGGCACCAGCGGGGCCCTCAGCTCACCGTCGTCCCGGGAGCCCTCGCCGTCCGCGCCGACCAGCAGGTCCACGTCGACCGGCAGGCCGAGGTCGGCCTCGGGCAGCTCGGTCACCGACAGCCGCACGTAGTAGGTGCCGGGCAGCGGGTCCGCCGACCAGGGCTCCGCCCAGGACCGCACCTGGCGCAGCGTGCAGCCGAGCGACACACTGCCGGCGGCGGCGTCCACGGTGGGGGTCTGCGCCCCGGCCGTGCACGACTGCCGCCGGCGCAGCCCGTCGAAGATCTCCACCGTCCAGGTGGAGGTGCCGCTGCGGGCCTTCGGGAAGGTCACCGTCGCGCTGATCTCGTGCCGCTCGCCGGCCGAGGCGGGGAACGACCAGTAGAGGTGGTCGCCGATGGAGGCGTCCACCCGGACGGGCTGACCGGCCGTGACACCGGTGGCGGTCAGGAAGGACGTGCCGGCCCGGGTGACCGGGGTGGCGCCGGGTGAGGGGGTGGGTGCGGCCGAGGCGGGTACGGCCGGGGCCAGCAGGGCCAGCCCGGCGACGGCCAGTGCCGCGCCGGTGCGGACAGTCCGGGTACGCATCCTCAGTTCTCCCTCCACGTGGCCACCCACCAGCGGGTGAGCAGGCCGGCGAGCAGACCGGTGAGCAGGCCGGCCAGGGTCAGCAACACCAGCAGCACCCAGCCGCGACCGAGGTCGGGCGCGGCCGGGGCGGGGGAGGAGGCGACCACGTCGATCATCAGCTCGACCGGCATCCCCGGGGTGGCGCGGGTGCCCGGCCGGGGAGCGAAGGAGTTGCTGACCACCAGGCAGACCGTGGTGGCCGCGATGGTGCCGGTGCTCGCCTGCGGCGTCGGGTCCGCCCCGTCGGCCGGGTCCTCGGTGGCCGACCAGCGCAGGCCGGCGGAGACCACGTCGGTACGCCCACTGCCGGCGTCCACCCCACGGACCAGTTCCCGGCCGTCGGTGGCGGTGGCCCGCAGCAGCACCCCGTGGTCGCGGTTCACCGGTCGATCCAGTGCCACGCTGACCGAGGCGCGCAGCTCCTGCCCGGGGCGGACCGGCACCCGGTACCAGCGGTGCTCGGAGAAGCCCTCCCGGTCGCGGTAGACGCCGGGGCCGAGCAGCGGCGCGCCGTCGCAGGCGGACCGGCCGGCGACCACCGTGGGAGTGGCCGTGTAGGTGTCCCGGGCCCGGTCGACGAGCTGCTTGATCCGGCCGGTCAGCTCGTCGGCGCTCTGCGCCGCGGTGTACGTGCCGCCGGTCGCGGCGGCGATGCAGAGCAGCTGCCGGCGAACCTTCTCGTCCGGGGCCAGGCCGAGGGTGTCGACCACCAGCTTCGTACCCTGGGCGGCCAGCTCCCGGGCCACCTCGCAGGGGTCCGGCGGCGCGCAGGTGTCCTCGCCGTCGGTGATCAGGACGATCCGCCGGGCGGTGCTGCCGGTGCCGAGGTCCTTGGCGGCCTCGCGCAGGGCCAGCCCGACCGGGGTGAACCCGGTGGGACGCAGGGTGGCCACCGCCGCCTTGGCCTGTACCCGGTCCACCGGGCCGACCGGGACGATCTGCTGGGTGTCCAGGCAGCCCTGCTTCTTGTCCTTGCCCTTGTACGTCGCGCCGAGCACCCGGATGCCGAGCTGGGTCTGCTCGGGCAGCGCGTCGACCACCTCGTTGAACGCCTGCTGCGCCACGGCGATGCGGCTGCGTCCGTCGATGTCGTTGGCCCGCATCGAGCCGCTGACGTCCAGCACCAGTTCGACCTTCGGCGGCTCGGCGGGTGTCTCCTCGTCCGCCAGGGCCGGTGCCGGCCCGGTGAGCGCGGTCGCCGCCAGCAGCCCGGTCAGGACGGCTGTTGATCGTCTGAAGTTGATCACCGGGCGGAGTGTAGGGGCCGTCCACTTCGGATGGTCATCGGGGTCGTGTCGCCCGGCTCCGGCACGGGCCGTTTTTGGGCGCACCGTCAATCAGTCATGACAGGCCGTTAGCTGCCGGATGTAAACCTTTTGCTCGACCGTGCATCCGTCGGAAATCTGACCCGACTCGACCCGTTGTGCGGGTCGCCAACCGTGGCTAAGCTTTGTCTTGCACGCCCCAATCGCCCGCTTCCCCCGTGGCAGGCGATCGGGGCGTGCTTTTTGTGCCGCGTGTCCGTCTCTGATCCGGCCGCGCAGGCCGTCAGATCCAGCGGCCGTCCAACCACATCCGGGCGGACCAGTCCTGGTACGGCAGCGAGTTGCCCACGAAGATCGGGTAGAAGTAGGCGAAGCAGAGCGCCACCAGCAGCACGTACGCGCCGACGACCACGCCACCCACCAGCCGCCGGTCGGCCCCCCGCTCCTGGTCGACCAGCGTCAGACCGTCCGCGGTGGTCGGCGTGACGATCGCCCCCAGCACGTAGACCACCGCCAGCACCAGGAACGGCAGCGCCGGTGCGACGTAGAACGAGAACATCGTCCGGCCGTCAAGGGCGAACCAGAACCAGGGCAGCAGCCCCGCCGCGACGCTGAGCAGGATCGCCCCGGCCCGCCAGTCCCGCCGGGCGATGCCCAGCCAGGCCGTGGCGGCCAGCGCCGGCAGGAACGACCACCAGAGCAGCGGCGTGCCCAGCAGCAGGATCTCCTCCGCGCAGCTCGCCGCCCCGCAGGGGCCGTCCCCGGTCCAGTGGAAGGCCACCGGCCGGCCGAGCAGCAGCCACTGCCACGGCCAGGACTGGTACTTGTGCCCGCTGTCCAGTCCGGTGTGGAACTCGAACGCCGCCTTGTGGTAGTGGAACAGGTTGTTCAGCGCCCCGATGACCGGCGTGTCGCTCAGGCCCGGGGTGTGTGGATAGCGCTCGGCCAGCCGGTAGTAGCCGTTGTCGCCGAGCAGCCAGCCCGACCAGGTCGCCACGTACGTCACCACCAGCAGCAACCCGGCCAGCACCAGCCAGGGCAACTCGTCCAGCAGCGCGTCCCGCCACGGGCGGCGTACCCCGGCGGAACGGCGGACGCCGACCTCCCACAGCAACGCCAGCAGCCCGAACACCGGCACGAAGTAGAGCGCGCTCCACTTCACCGCGACCGCGCAGCCGAGCAGCACCCCGGCGGCGAGCCGCCACCAGGGCCAGGTGCGCCACCCGCCGGCGGGCCGTCCGGCGGCGCCAGCGACGGACGGGTCGAGCCCGTCCTCCAGCGCACGGGCCCAGCGCCGCCGCCGGGAGTCCCGGTCCAGCACCAGGGCGCCGAAGGCGGCCAGCACGAACAGCAGCAGGAAGATGTCGAGCAGCGCGGTGCGGGAGAGCACCAGGTGGAAGCCGTCCAGCGCCAGCAGCAGGCCGGCGGCGCAGCCGAGCGTGGTGGAGCGGAACAACCGGCGCGCGATGCGGGTCAACATCAACACCGACAGGATGCCGGCGAGGGCCGCGGCGATCCGCCAGCCGAACTCCGGGGCGGTGGTCACCAGGTGACCGGGCACGCTGATGTTGTGCTCCTGGTCCTGGTAGCCGAAGGCCCACTCGCCGAACCCGATCAGCCACTTGCCCAGCGGCGGGTGCACCACGTACGACGGGCCGTTGTCCTTGTAGTTCCACTCGACGCCCTTGTCGATCAGCCCGTAGGCGTCGCGGGCGTAGTAGATCTCGTCGAAGATCTTGCCGCGCGGGTGACTCAGGCCGAGTAGGCGCAGGATGGCGGCGATGGTCACCACCACGACCGTGGCCACCCAGGAGTTCACGTCCAGTGCGGTCTCGACGGTGGCCAGCCGGCGGCGGACCACCGCCGGAATCCGGCTGCTCTCCGTGGACGCCCCCGGCTCGGACCCGGTCGCGTTCGCGCTCTGTGCTGTCGACGCACTCGTCACCCGCCGATCGTAGGCTCTGGAGGTGCCCGGTGGGGTCCGTCGTCTCCGGTGCCGGCACATCCGTCGATGAAGGAGCGTGCGCTGGTGGGTGAAATGTCCGACCCTGGGCGGCTGGTGCTGCTCGGTGCGCCGCTGGGCAACCCGGCTGACGCCTCGGCCCGGTTCCGCGACGTGCTGGCCACCGCGGACGTGGTCGCCGCCGAGGACACCCGCCGCCTGAACCGGCTCGCCCGGGACCTCGCGGTGAGTGTGCCCGGGCGGATCGTCTCCTACTTCGAGGGCAACGAGGAGCGGCGTACCCCCGAACTGGTCGAGGTGCTCACCGCCGGGTACACGGTCGCCCTGGTCACCGACGGCGGCATGCCCAGCGTCTCCGACCCCGGCTACCGGCTGGTCCGGGCCGCCCTGGACGCCGGCGTCCCGGTCACCGCCGCACCCGGCCCGAGTGCGGTGACCACCGCCCTGGCCCTGTCCGGCCTGCCCTGCGACCGGTTCTGCTTCGAGGGCTTCCTGCCTCGTACGCCCGGGTCGCGCCGGGCCCGGCTGCGGACCCTCGCCGCCGAGGAACGGACCCTGGTCCTCTTCGAGGCCCCGCACCGCGTCGCCGACGCGCTGGCGGACCTGGCCGCCGCGTTCGGCACCGACCGGCCGGCGGCGCTCTGCCGCGAGCTGACCAAGACGTACGAGGAGATCGTCCGCCGGCCCCTCGGCGAGCTGGCCGACTGGGCCGCCGAGAACGAACCCCGCGGTGAGATCACGCTGGTGGTGGCCGGCGCTCCGGCCCGCCCGGCGGAGCGTCCCGACGACGACACCCTGCGCGCGGCGGTGGCCGCGCGGGAGGCTGCCGGCCTGTCCCGCCGCGACGCCATCACCGAGGTCGCCACCGAGTACGCGCTCCGCCGCCGCGACGTCTACACCATCACCCACACCTGACCTGCCACCCCC
>NZ_SMJY01000027.1:0-41611 GCF_004348355.1 Micromonospora sp. KC721
GTTCGGGGCGGTGGCGAATGAGCAGGGCATCGTGGCTCGGGCTGCTGACCGCCGCGCTCCTGGTGGCGTCCGGCGCCACCGTGGTAGACGCTGCCGACGGCCCGACGGGCGGCCGACCGACCGGATCGGCCCTGCTCGGTAGGCCTGGCGCGGGCTCCGCTCACGACCGCCTGGTGCCGGCCGGAACCAGGCCCTTCGCCGGCATCCGCCGGTGGGAGGCCGACCTGAACACGCGGCGCGCGGTCGCCGGTCCGCCTTCGCCGGTAGCCGGAGAACCGGAGCCGAGCCCGCAGGTGTGGAGCGTCGCGCTGCGTGCCGTCGACCGCGCCGGCCAGCCGGCCGTCGACGGACAGTCCGGGTACGCCGTCTACGACCTGCAGACCGCCCGGCAGGTCGCGTTCGGACGGTTCGCCCCGGACACGGTGGTCGAACTGCCGGCCGGCCGGTACGCGGTCCGGGCCACGATCGTGACGCCGGCGTCGGCGGACGGCGCGGAATCGTCGACCATGGCCCTGCGTCCGGAGATCACCGTGGCGGGCCCCGTGGACGTCGTGCTCGACGCCCGCCCGGCCAGACGGGTCACCGTACGGCTCGCCGACGTCGACGCGGTGCCGGTGAGCGCCAGCGTCACGGTCCTGCAGGAGGCGTCCAACGGCCGGTTCGTCAGGCACGAGTTCGGCGACGTGAACTTCGACGACCGTCCCGTCTTCGTGACCCCCACTGCCGGACGGGCCGACACCACCTCGTACGTCTACACCGTGTGGCAGGGCGCGGCGGGTCTGTACAACCTCGTCCACCGCACGGCGGGGCGGGTTCCGGACCGGCTCGACCTCCGGGTCCGCCGCGCCGACCTCGCCGCGGTCCGCACCAGGTACGCGGCGCAGACCACCGAGGCGTGCGGCGGCACCTACATCGGGCCGATCTACCGCAACGGGCCTGCCACGGTGTCGTTCGGCACCAGCTTCGCCCTGCCGACCCGGCGCACGGAGTACTACCTGCCCGACCCGGAGGTCGCCTGGTACACCGAGTTCGCCCAGGCCGCCGACTGCGGGTTCGCGGAACTGGACGTGCAGACGGGCGCACCGCGCACGTACCACCGCGCCGGGGCGTCGGAGGAGATCTGGAACGCCGCCCCGCTGACCCCGGCGGTCGCCGGACCCACAGGCGAGCCGCTGGCGACGCGGGACGGCGACGTGGTGACGGCGCGGGTGCCGCTCTACTCCGACACGCAACGCCGCCGCGTCGACTTCGGCGGCCCGTACGTCGGGGTCACCGGGAGCCTGGCCCTCACCGCCGCCGACATGACGCCGTGTGTGTCCGCGACGTTCGAGCCGTTGAGCTGCGTGGTGCCGCCGGGCACGCGCGACTTCCGGCTGACCGCCTCGGCGCGACGCGACGTACCGTGGTCGGCGTTGAGCACCCGGAGCGAGACGACGTGGATGTTCCGCACCGGCACCGGCACCGGCCGCCTGCCGCTCATCGGCACCCGCTACGACCTGCGGCTCGACGACCTCAACCGGGCACCGGCCGGGCGCCCGTTCGGGTTCACCGTCGCGACGGACCCGCCGGTACCGGCAGCGACGTTGTCCGCCTCGACCGACGGCGGTGTCACCTGGCGGACCGTTGCGCTGACCCCGAGCCGTGACGGGTGGCGCGCGTTGGTGGCCAACCCGGTGAAGGGCGGCGTGTCACTGCGGTTCACCGCGACCGACTCGTCCGGCTCCACGGTGACCCAGCAGGTGAACGACGCGTACCTGGTCGGCTGACCGGGCGGCATCGGCGACGGATGCTCGGCATCCCGATGATGAGGACCTCCCCGAGCAGATGTGGGCAGGCACACCTGCTCGGGGAGGTCCTCGCGCCCCACCGCCCTGATCGCCTCCTGCGCCTAGCGGGGGTGGGCACGGGCGGCGCCGAACGCGGTCGACGCGGTGATCGACACGGCGCCGAGCAGCACGAGTGCCGCCGCTGCGGTGAGCGCCGCCCACGGGGCACGCTCCACGTACGGCATCGCCTCGGCGAGGATGCGGCCCCACTCCGGCGTGGGCGGTTGGGTGCCGAGGCCGACGAAACCGAGCGAGGCGATGGCCAGCGCGACGCCGGGTAGGCGCAGCATCGCGTGCCGGACCACCGGTGGCAGCACGCCGGGCAGCACGTGGACGAGGAGCACCCGGATCCGGCTCGCCCCCAGCAGCCAGCACGCCTGCACGTACCCGCTGGCCAGTTCCTCCCGGACGAGGGCGGCCACGTGCAGGGCGAGCGGTGCCCACGCGGTCGCCGCCACCGCCACCGCCGCTCCCCCGGTGCTCGGACCGAACGCCGCCGCGGTGATCAGCCCGACCAGCACCGGCGGCACCGCGTTGGCCAACTCGGCCGCGCCCTGCGTCAGCCGTGGCAGCAGGCCGGCCGCCACCCCCAGCGCGAACGCGACCGCGCTGACCGCGACGGCGACACCCACGGTACGCAGAGCGCCGTGCGCGAGCCGGGCGAGCAGATCACGGCCGAGCGCGTCGCGGCCCAACGCGGCGTCCCACGACGGCGAGGCGAGCCGCAGGCCGGTGTCCACCTGGGTGGGGTCACGCAGCAGCCCAGCCAGCACCGCTGCCAGCAGCAGCCCGCCGAGGACGCCGGGGACCAGCCAGACCCGGCGGCCCGGCTGCCCGGGTTCCGGCGGCGGTGGCTGGAGCCCGGCGGCGTCCAGCGCCGGCCCCACGACCAGCCGCTGTGCCGTGGTGGCGAGGATGCTCGCCACCACGGCGAGCACGGCCAGGGCGAGCACCGCGCCCTGGACCACCGGCAGGTCCTGGGCCGCGGCGGCGCCGAGCGCGAGCCGGCCCAGGCCGGGGATGGCGAACAGCTGCTCGATCGCGACAGCGCCGCCGGTCAGCCCCACCACGACGATGGTGAGCTGCGGGAACAGCGCCGGCAGGCTACGGCGCAGCACCCCGTACGCGATGGTGCGCCGGGGCAGACCACTGGTGGTCCAGGTACGCACCCACGACTCCCGGAACGCGCCCGGGATCGCGTCGTCGGCCAATCGGCCGAGCAGCCCACCGGCCGGGATCCCGAGCGCGAGGGCCGGCAGCGCCACGTGCTGCGGACCGGACCAGCCGTACGGCTCCGCCCACCCCAGCCACACCGCCACGATCAGCAGCAACGCGGTCCCGAGGAGGAACTCCGGTGTCGACGTGAGCGCCGCACCCAGCGCACCACCGCGCCGGGTGGTGCCGCCGCGCCACAGCCCGCGCAGCACCAGCAGTGCGGCGACGACCAGCGCCACGGCCAGGGCCGCGCCCATCAGGGCCAGCGACACGCCGAGCGCGGACCAGACGCCGGGCGCCACCGGCGCACCGGTCACCCACGAGGTGCCGAGGTCGCCGCGGGGCACGCCGGCCAGCCACCGGCCGAACAGCACCAGTGGCCCGTCGTCGAGCCGCAACTTCTCCCGGATCGCTGCCAGCGCGACCGGGTCGGGGACGCTCTCGCCGTACTGGGCGCGCAGGATGCTGCGGGCCGGGTCACGCCCGGACAGCCACGGCAGCGCACCGACCAGGGCGAGGAGGGCGGCCAGCGCGACCACCCGCGAGCACACTGCCAGGAGCAGGCCGTTGGCGCGGGTCATTCGGTACGGCGGGTGGTGAGGCCGACCAGCAACCGCTCCCGCGGGTCGAACAGGGCGTCGACCACTCCCGGGGCGTTGCCCTGTGCCACCCGCTCGTGCAGCATCGGCACCGCGGCGTCGGTCTCCAGCACCGCCTTCTCGGCGGCCAGGATCAGGGCCCGCCGCTTGCTCAGGTCGCCTTCCACGGAAGCCGCCCTGATCGCCTGGTCCACGGCCGGGTCGCAGAGCTGCGCGATGTTGAACCCGCCTTCGCAGGTGAAGTCGCTGGCGAGGTACGCGACCGGGTCACCGGAGTCGAGCGTGGTGGCGCGGGACAGGATGAAGGCGTCGAACTGCCCGGCCAGCGCGTCGGCTTCGATGTGGGCGTACTCGCGCACCACCTGCTCGACCACGAAGCCGACTGCTTCGAGCTGCTGGGCGACGGTCGCGGCGACCTCGGGCAGTTCCGGGCGGTCGCTGAAGGTGGCCAGCACGATCTTCTTGCCGGTCGCGGGTCCGGCCGGCCGTTCGGTGCGTGCCGGCCGCTGCGCGGCCCACGGCAGCGCCGGTCCGAGCAGGCCGCGGGCGGCGTCGGCGTTGCCTTCGTACACGCCGGAGACCAGCGGGTCGCGCTGCACGGCGGCGCGGGCCGCGGCCCGGACGGCGGGGTCGGCGAAGGGTCCCTTGCGGCTGTTGAGGTAGATGGTGTTGGTGCGGGGCATCGACACGGTGCGGTACCGCTGCTTGTCCAGCACCGCCAGCTGGGACGCCGGTACGGCTTCGACGATGTCGGCGGTGCCGGTGCGCAGGGCGGCGGTCCGGGCGGTGCCGTCGGGTACGAACGAGACGTCGATGCCGGTCGAGGCGGCCTGGCCTCCCCAGTACTCGGCGTAGCGGTCCAGCTTGGCGCCCTGCGTGCCGTCCAGCCGGGTCAGTACGAACGGGCCGGTGCCGGCCCGGAGCGGGTTCACGGCGTCTGCCTGGTACGCCGCCGCGGCCAGGATTGACAGCTGCGGGCTGGACAGACGCTGCGGCAGCAGTGGGTCCGGTGCCGCGGTCCGGACGACGACCGCTCCGTTCTCCGCTTCGGCGGACAGCTCGACCCCGTCCAGGATTCGCGGCTTGGGTCGTGCCGCGCCCGCCCGCCGCAGTACGTCGACGACCCGGGCGGCGTCCAGCGTCGTACCGTCGTGGAACCGCACCGCCTCCCGCAGCGTGAACCGCCAGGTGGTGCCGTCGACCTGGGACCACGCGGTGGCAAGTCCCGGCTGGGGCGCACCGCCCTCGTCGAGGTTGACCAACGTCTCGGCGATGCCCAGGCGGGAGAGCTTGAACGCATCGTCGCTGAACGGCGACAGCCCGGACCGCGGCGGTAGCAGCATCACCACCCGCAGCCGCCCGTCGTCGGTCCGGTCGGCGACGGCGTCGCCAGCACACCCGGCGGTGAACAGGAGGACGAACACCGACGCGGCAAGTCCGGCACGTCGGGCGGCTGAGGCAGTAATCATGGCCGGGAGGTTATTGAGACCGGTTTTCATTCCTTGAAGAGGGGATGCCGAATGTAAGCCTCTTCACATCGCAGCAGGTCACAGTCCTCTGGGGCCGCGGCTTGCCGGCAAGCTTCCGGCGGCACCCGGCGAGTTCCTTCCTCGGCCGCAGGTTGAGACCTGCCTCACCCGCGGAAGCTTTGGTAAGGCTATCCTTATAAGCTCCCGCACCATGCGCACCACGTTCCGTCCCCTCCTCGCGGCGCTCGCCGTCACCCCGCTGCTGGCCGGCTGTTTCGCCACCGGCGAAGGCGGCTCGTCCCAGGAGGCCAGCGCCGGTCGGCTCCGGGTCGCCCTCGCGGTCCCGCCGGCGCAGGCCCTCTCCCCCTACAGCAACGACGCCACCGTGCTGAGCAAGCTCTCCGTGGCCGAAGGACTCACCGCGCTCGGCGAGGACGGGGCCGCCGCCCCGGCGCTGGCCAGCTCCTGGATGAGGAAGGACGCCACCACCTGGGTCTTCGAGCTGCGCAAAGCCACCTTCCAGGACGGCACCGAGTTCACCGCCGAGTCCGTCGTCAACGCGCTCGACCACGCCAACGCGGCCAAGACCAAGCCCCGCGTGCTCAGCGACGTGACGTTGACCGCCACGGCCGACGACGCCGACACCGTCACGATCAGCACGAAGAACCCCGATCCAGTGCTCCCGCTGCGACTCGCCAGTCCCGCACTGGCCATCCTCTCCGCCAAGGCGTACGCGGCGGACGCGACGGTCAGCCCGGTCGGCACCGGAACCGGCCCCTTCCGGATCACCAAGCTGACCGGGAAGACCGAGGTGACCCTGGACCGCTTCGACGGCTACTGGGGCGGCCGGGCCAAGGCGGCCGGCATCGACGTGACCTGGATCGCCGACGGCACCGCCCGGGCCAACGCGCTGCGCTCCGGCGAGGTCGACATCGCCGAATGGATCCCCACCGCCCAGGCGAAACTGCTGGACCCCGCGACCCGCCACGAGGTGCCCTCGGTGCGGACCGACAGCCTGATCCTCAACACCCGCGGCGGCGTCTTCGCCGACCCGGCGCTGCGGGGTGCCGCCCGCCAGGCGGTGAACGGCTCCGCCCTCGTCGACTCGGTCTTCGGCGGGTACGCCGACCCGGCGCAGGGTCTGTTCGGGCCCGCCGTGGCCTGGGCGGCCGGCAAGCGGGTCGAGGTGACCGGCCGCGCGCAGGCCGCCACCCCCGCCCAGGTCCGCTCGAAGACCAGGGGCCGGACGGTACGCCTGGCCACGTACACCAACCGGGCCGAGCTGCCCGAGGCCGCCAGCGTCCTGCAGCAGCAACTGGAGAAGGCCGGGTTCACGGTCCGGCAGGACGTCCGCGAGTACACCCAGATGGAGGCCGACCTGCTCGCCGGCCGGTACGACGCGCTCGTCTTCTCCCGGGTGACGCTCCTGGACACCGGCGACGCCGTCGCGTACCTCGCCAGCGACTTCACCAGCACCGGCGTCTACAACATCGCCGGGCTGAAGGACGCCAAGGTCGACCAGGCCATCGCCACGGCCGCGACGGAAGCCGACAGCGCGAAGCGGCAGCAGGACATCATGCGGGCCGAGGCGGAGATCCTGCGCACCGACGCCGTCGTGCCGCTGGTCCACGAGAAGGTGGTGCAGGGCGTCAGCCCGGACGTCGAGGGGGTGCTCCTCGACCCCCGCGAACGTTCGCTGATCGACATCGACACCCACCTGAAGTAGTCGATGAGCACCGCCACGTTGACTGCCGTCGACGCCCGCGCGGACCGGTGGCGCGCGGGCGTCGGCCGGGTCGTCGCCGGGGCCGCCCTGCTGGCGGCGGTCGCCCTGCTGCCCTGGCTGTCGGGGACGGACCCCGCACGGGCCGTCCTGCGCGCCCGTTCCGCCGACCAGGATCCCACCCCCGCCCAACTGGCCGCCGTCCGCGAGCAGTTGGGCCTGGACCAGGGCCCGGTCCGGCATCTCGCGACCTGGCTGGCCGGGCTGCCGCGCGGCGACGCGGGCACCTCCTGGGTCTCGGGTGAACCGGTCCTGCCCCAGGTGGCGACCGCGTTGGGGGTGTCCGTCACGGTGATGCTCGGCGCGCTCGTGGTGACCATCGTGGTGGCCGCGCTGGTCAGCGCCCGCACCCTGTTCCTCGGGTCCCGGCGGCGGCTGCGGCGGGGGCGCGCGGGCACCGGGGCGGCCGTGCTCGCCGCGCTGCCCAAGTTCCTCCTGGCCGCGCTGCTCGCCACCCTGTTCGGGGTGTGGCTGGGCTGGTTCCCGTCCAGCGGCTGGACCGGTCCGGAGTCGATGGTGCTGCCCGCGCTCGCTCTCGGCGTACCCTCCGGGGCGATGATCGGCGGTCTGCTCGACCAGGCGCTGCCCGCCGCCCTCAACGAGCCCTGGGTGCGGACCTGGCACGGTTGCGGATTCCCGCCCGGCTACCTCGCCCGGCACGCGCTACGGCGCACCCTGTCCGGGGTGCTCCCCCAACTCCTGCCGACCGTCGTCGCCCTCGTCGGCGGCGCGGTCGCGGTGGAGAAGATCTTCAACATCCCGGGGCTCGGCCGGCTCGCCCTGGACGCCGCCGTGGCGCAGGACCTTCCGCCGCTACAGACCGCGACCCTGGTCCTCGTCCTGCTCGGCGTCGCCGCCGGCCTGCTCATCCAGGCCCTGCGCCGGGCCCTGCTCGGCCCCGCCCTGCGCGACGGAGCCCTACCCGCCCTGCACGCGCCGACCCTGGCGCGCTCACGGGCCACCGGATGGGTCCTCGGATGCTGCGGGCTCGCCCTGCTCACGCTGGTCGTGGCCGGGCTGCTGCGCGATCCCCTACAGGTGGACACCGCGGCCCGGCTGCTGCCGCCGTCGGCCGCGCACCCGTTGGGCACCGACGCGCTCGGCCGTGATCTGCTGGCCCGCCTGGGCCACGGCGCGGTGCGTACGACCGCCGTGGCCGTCGCGGTAACGGCGATCAGCATCGTCGTCGGGCTGCTGCTGGCCACCGCTGGCAAGGTGAGCGCCGGCCTGACCGAGGTGCTGTCGACCCTGCCGGCCGTCCTCGTCGGCCTGCTCACCACCGCGATCACCGGACCGTCGGTGTGGGGTGCCGCCGGCGCGGTGTGCCTGGTGGCCTGGACCCCGTACGCCGCCCAGGCCGCGGCACTGCTGGAGCAGGAACGGGCGAGCGGACACCTGCACGCGGCGATCGCGCTCGGCGCCGGCCCGGCGCACCTGCTGCGCCGCCACCTGCTGCCCGCGGTGCTGCCCGCCGTGCTGCGCAACGCCCTGCTGCGGCTGCCCACCACGGTCCTCGTGCTGGCCTCGCTCGGCTTCCTCGGTCTCGGCGAGCAGCCGCCCACCCCGGAGTGGGGCCGCCTGCTGGTGGAGAACCAGCCGTACGCGGAACTGGCGCCCTGGACCGTACTCGGCCCGGCCGGCGCGCTCGTGCTGCTCTCCGTACTCGCCGTGTCCGGGGTGGCCTCGGGACGCCGGGCATCCCAGGCCGGGTAGAGGCCGTCGCGGCTTTGGCCGCGGGCGGCTTGCGGCAGATCGTGGCTTCTCCCGTCCGGGGCTCGGGGGCGGAGAGCGGGCTCCAGGTCGCGACGCATGCACACGCGGGGCCATCGGTCCAGTCCGTGTGCGGCCTCGCGGGTGCGGATGGCCCGTAGACCTGGGGTGAGGTCGCTGTCGTCGAGCGTGACGAACCCGAGCCGCGTGTAGTACGGGCCGTTCCACGGCACGTCGACGAACGTGGTGAGGGTCAGGGCCGGCACGCCGGTCGCCCTCGCGTGGTCCGCGAGATGGTCGAGCAGCCATCGCCCCACCCCACGGCGGGCGCGGCGGGGATGGACCGACACCTGCTCGATGTGCAGGTTGCCGTCGACCACGTCGGCGATGAGGTAACCGGCGGCCACGTCCATGACGTCAGTGGCGACCCAGGCGCGTCCCGCCTCGTGATAGCCGGCGAGCACGTCGAGGGACAGGGGCTCGTCCTCGGCTATCTGTGGCATGCCGATGTCGCGAAAGCATGCTCCGGCGGCACGCTCGATGTCCTGCAGGACGGGCAGCTCGGTCTGACGGACCGCTCGGATGCGCATCGCGCCATTGTCGCCGGCAGGATCAGGGGTGCTCGCGATACTTACCTACCCCGTACCCGGGCGCCCACTCCGTGTTACGCGAACAGGCCGGCGGCCCGGCACCGGTGCTTCCGGTGCCGGGCCGCCGCCCGGTGAGGGGGACCTGCGCTCAGCTGTTGCTGCTGGCCAGTGCGGCGATCTCGGACGCCGACAGGGCCGTCCGGTAGATCCGGAAGTTGTCGACCTCGCCGGAGAAGTACGGGTCCGCCGGGTACAGCGACTTGCCGATGTACCCGCCGAAGCCCTTCGTCGGGTCGAACAGGTCCGCCCCTTGGATGCCGATTCCGGCTGCCGTGGCGATCGCGGTGCCGTTGAGATACACCGTCATGGTCCTGCTGACCGCGTCGATGGTCACCGCGACGTGCTGCCAACTGTCACCCGGCAACGCCGCGTTGTGCACCAGGGAGTACTCGCCCCGGTTGCCGTCTGTGGTGACCGCCGTGCGCAGCAGTCCGGCGTTGTTACGCGGTGTGGTGAACAGATACCGGGTGGTGTCCGCTCCCAGCGCGCAGATCCACTGGTTGATCGTGGTCGAGGCGTTCCACTTCACCCAGTACGACACGGTGGTGCTGCCGACCCCGTTGAGCACGCCGTTGGGGATGGTGACGTACGGCGCCGTGCTGGAGTTGCTGGCGCCACCGGCCATCTTGAACGAGCCGCCCTGCACACCGGTGCCCCACGCCGGGGTCCGGTTGTACGTGCCGTTGAAGCCACGCCCCGACGAGTCCTGGACGACGGTGCCGCTGCTCTCGTCGAACTTGTAGTGCAGCAGCAGGTGCGACACCGGCTGGGACTGCACGGTCACCGTCGCGGTGACCCGCAGGTTGGCGTTGCCGATCGGGGTGCCCTGCACGGTGAACGTGCCGACCTGCGCGTACGCCGAGGCCGGCACCGCGTCCCAGGTCACCTGGGTCGCGCCGGTCGAGCCGTCGGCGAGGGTCGCCGGGACCGTGGCCGGCAGGACCGGCGCCTGGTTGACCCCGGTGGTCGCCGACACGTTCTGCGCGCTCACCGCCGCCTGGTTCGGCTGGTACGCGCTCAGCAGGCGGTTGTACTCGGCCGCCGTCACCGGCAGCACCGTGCCGTGACGCGGTTTGCCGGGCATCGAGTAGTTGGTCGACATCGTCCAGTTCCCGGAGGTGGGGTCGGTGGACTCGAACGGAACGTAGCCCCGGTCGACGAACTCGTCGATGAACAGGTACCACTTGTCCTCGGTGTTCGACTTGAACACCAGCGGCCCCTCGCCCGCCTTGATCGACGGCCGGCCGATGCAGTCCTTGACGAAGTCCCAGCTCAGGTTGCGCAGCGTGGTCGACTTCTGCTCGATGATGTACTTGCTGCACGGCGTGGACGAGGTGTTGTTGCGCTCGTCCTTGGTGAACCGGTAGTAGCTGCCGTTGTGCTTGAGCACGGTCGAGTCGATCACCGAGTAGCCCGGGTCCACCCAGATCTTCGGCTCGCTGAAGGTGTAGAAGTCGCGGGTGGTCGCGTACATCATCTTGTTGTAGGTGTTCGCGGTGTGGTTCGGGTCGCTCTCGGCGTAGAGCTTCGAGGCCCAGATGACCACGTACGCGCCGATCGTGTCGTCCCAGTACGCCTCCGGCGCCCAGGTGTTGCCCGCGGTGTCCGGCGAGATTTTCACCAGCCGGGGCGGGCTCCAGTTCACCAGGTCGGTCGACTCCCAGACCAGGATCGACTTGCTGCCGGTGCGCTGCGCGGCGTCCCAGTTGGTGCTGCCGATCCTCAGGTCGGTGGCGATCTGGTAGAACTTGTCGCCCTCCGGCGAGCGGACGATGTACGGGTCCCGGGCGCCCTTCTCGCCAAGGGCGGAGACCAGCACCGGGTTGCCGTTGTTCAACTGCCGGTAGTTGAGCGGGTCGTTGCCCTCGCTGAGCCCGAAGTAGACCTGCTCGGTCGGGGCGAAGTAGCTGAACAGGTAGCCCTTGAACGGCTCGACGGCGGGCCGCGGGGGCACCGTGGCGGTGAAGGTCCGGGTGGAGATCGCCGCGTTCTTCGTCACCGTCGCGGTCAACGTCACCGTGGCGCTCGCCGCGCCGGTGGCCGGCCGGTTGACCTCGCCGGTGGTGGTGATGACCTGCGGGTTGCTCGACGACCAGCTCACCGTGGTGCCGTCGGCGCCGGTGGTGGGCAGGGTCAGGTTTCCGCGTACGTCGTTGATGTTGCGGACGACGAGCGCCGCCGCGGCGGCGTCCGCGGTCTGCTGGTCGGCGGACTGGGCGACCTGCGCCACCTCGGCCGCGCTCAGGGCCCGGTTGTAGACGCGGAAGTCGCGCATCTTGCCCTTGAAGAGCTTGTCGGCCGAGTACAGCGAGCGGCCGATGTAGTCGGCGGTGGTGGTGCCGTTGCCGATGGAGCCGGGGGTGAGTGTCACGGAGGTGTTGCGGCCGACCTCCACGCCGTCCTCGTACAGGACGCCGGTGGTGCCGGTCTGGGTGTACGTGACGTGCTTCCACACGCCACGGGCCAGGTTGCGCGAGGGCGACGGCCGGGTGCTCTGCTCCCCCACCCAGTACGAGTTGGAGATCGCGGTACGGAAGTCGTCACCGGTGGTGAACAGGTAGCCGTTGCCCCGGGCTCCGCTGACGTTGCCGAACCCGTACAGGAAGTACGGCGCGCCCTGGGTGGTGTCGACGAAGACGTTGAACGCGACGCTGATCGAGTTCAACCCCGCCATGATGTTGTTCGGCGCCTGGATGTACGTGCTGCTGCCGTCGAAGGCCAGCCCCTCGGTGCCGCCCCACGTGGCGGTGCCGTTGACCGTGCCGTTTCGGCCGTTGCCGGAGGAGTCGACGGCGACCGTGCCGGAGGTCTCGTCGAGCTTGTACCGCAGCACGAGGCCGTTGGTGACCTCCGCCGCCTGTGCCGGTGCGGTGGCGACCAGCCCGCCGGCGACCAGAGCCAGGGACAGGGCGGCACGAAGACCGGCGACGCGGCGTCGGCGCGGGGTGGCGATGGCGCTGACGGGCAGAAGACGGGAACCGACCCGCCGATGCGATGTTAGCGCTAACAATCTGGGGAGCATATCGCCCCTTCTCTAGGACGAGCAGGGATGCCGCGCCGAGGCGGGGCACACCGTCGCGTGGCGCCGCCCCCCAGCGGCCGCCACGGTGCCTCGCCTCTGTGACGCAGTGGTTGCGAGAGTGTTAACCACCACATCTGCCCACGTCAAGGGGCTGGTAGTAACCCGCGCGGCCCTTCCCCGGCTCGTTGGTGTGTCCGAGCAGCAGCGGGGAAGTCACCCGCGCGGACCACCGGCCACCATGAGCCAGGAAGGAAGTGCGTCGTGCCCCGCTCACTGCCCGAGCAGGTCGTGGTCATCACCGGCGCGTCGTCCGGGATCGGCCGGGAGACCGCACTGCTGCTCGCCGAGCAGCACGCCACGGTGGTGCTGGCCGCCCGGAACACCGCGGCGCTGGACACCCTGTACGACGAGGTGACCCGCCTCGGCGGCACCGCCCTGGTCTGCCCCACCGACGTCGCCGAATGGGACCAGGTGCGCCGGCTCGCCACCACCGCCGTACGGCGGTTCGGGCGGATCGACACCTGGGTCAACTGCGCGGCCACCTCCCTCTACGGCCCCGTCCACCGCCTGACGTCCGAGGAGATCACCCGGGCGATCCAGGTGATCCTGCTCGGGCAGGTGTACGGGATGAAGGCTGCCCTCGACCAGATGCGCGCCCAGGGCCAGGGCGGCATCGTCAACGTGGCCAGCGGCCTGTCCGTGCAGGCGGTGCCGCTCCAGGCGGCGTACGTGGCCGCCAAGCAGGGCGTCCTCGGCTTCGCCGAGTCGCTGCGGATGGAACTGCGCCACGAGGGCAGCCCGATCACCGTCAGCACCCTGCTGCCGTCATCGGTCAACACCCCGCTGTTCCAGCACGCCCGGTCCAGGCTCGGGGTGCTGCCGCAGCCGATCCCACCGATCTACCACCCCCGGGTGGTCGCCGAGGCGGTGCGGCACGCCATCGTTCACCCGCAGCCACGGATGCTGGTCGGGGGCGGCGCGAAACTGCTCGAACTGGTCCACCGGGCGGCACCCCGACTGGCCGGGACCCTGCTGCTCACGGCCGGCCGGGTGGTGGACAAACAACACTCCGGCCGCCCGGACGACGGTGTCGACAACCTGTTCGCCCCCAGCGTCGGCCCCGGCGACACCGACGGGGCGTTCGGGCAACGCGTCAAGTCCACCAGCCTCTACACCACGCTCCTCGAACAGCATCCGCACCGCCTGCGCGCCCTGGCCGCCGGCGCCACGGTGCTCGCCGTGACCGCCCTGCGCCGGCGAGGACGGTGACCGGCGTGGAGCTACGCACCCGCCCCCACCAGCGGTTCGTCTACCGAGCGCAGACCATGCTGGTCACCAACCCGCTCGGGCTGGTGACCGGCGAGGGCGCCGAGGGCCTGTACGTCCACAACAGCCGCCTGCTGTCCCGGCTCACCTGGAGCATCGACGGACACCCGGTGGCGCCGTTCGCGGTCAGCGACGTCGGCCCCGACGCCATGCTGTCCTACGCCGAGGCGCCCGACGCCACCGCCCGTCACGAGAACGACGTCTACCGCGAGGCCAGCGCCGTCCACCTCGAACTCGCGGCGTTCCTCGACAACGGCCTGCGGCTGCGCGCCGACATCGTCAACCACAGCCACCACGACCGGTCGCTGACCCTCGGGCTGCACCTGGCGGCGGACTTCAGCGGCCCCGCCGAGGCCGACGACGGCCACCCGCAGCGCCTCGGCGGTACCGCCGTCGAGTGGGATCCGGCGCGTCGGCAGGTCCGGTTTCGCCTCGACCACCCGTACCTGAAACGTGCCGTACGGGTGCGGCTGGAGACCGAGGCGGACAGCGACTGGCGCGACGACGCCCTGCTGGTGTCGCTGTCGGTGCCCGCACGAGACCGCCGCCGGGTGGAGATCAGCGTGGCCGGAATCCTGGACGGCCGGGAGCACACCCCCGGCCCGGGGCGGTTCACCGTCGGCCCGCCGGCCGACGTCGTCGCCGAACGCCTCGGCGACGACCTGCCCGAGTTGCGGGTCGCCGACCCCGGTGTGCAGCGGACCTGGGACACCGCGATCCAGGATCTGGCCAGTCTGCCCCTCGGTCGGCCGCAGGGACCGACGGCGCTGGTCGCCGGAATCCCGCTGTACGACCAGTTCTTCGGCCGTGACACGCTGACCACCGGCTGGCAGGCCCTGCTCGCCCTGCGCAGCCCGCTGCGCGACGCGCTGCGGGCCAACGCCGCCCTTCAGGGCACCCGGATCGACGACTGGCGCGACGAGGAACCCGGTGCCATGATCCACCAGGCCGGTGACCCGCCCTCCTCGGTGCTCGGCGAGGACCCGTTCGACCGCTACTACGGCGACTACGCCACGCCCGTGGACTACGTCGCGATGCTGGGGCAGTACCACGCGTGGACCGGGGACACCGCCACCGCGCTCGAACTGCTTCCCGCGGCGCGACGCGCCCTGACCTGGCTGGACCGCTACGGTGACCTCGACCGCGACGGGCTGCTCGAATACCGGCAACGCGCCCCGCGGGGAGTGCGCCACCAGGGCTGGAAGGACGCCCCGGACGCCATCGTGGACGCCGACGGCCGCGAACAGAAGGACCCGATCGCCACCTGCGAGTTGCAGGCCTACTGGTACGGCGCGCTGCGCAACATCGTCCCCGTCCTCGTCGCCGCCGGCGACCGGGTCCACGCCGTCCGGCTGCTGGGCCAGGCCGCCCGCCTGCGGCGGCGCATCAACCAGCAGCTCTGGCTCGACGACCTCGACGGGTACGCCCTCGGGCTGGGCCCGGACGGCCAACTGCTGCGGGTCGTGTCGAGCAACGCCGGACACCTGCTGCTCGCCGCCGTCGCCACCGGGCAGCAGGGGCAACGGGTGGCGCGGCGGCTCATGCGACCCGACATGTTCTCCGGTTGGGGCATCCGCACCCTGAGCACCGACAATCCCGCCTACCACCCGTTCAGCTACCACCTCGGCAGCGTCTGGGCCGTCGAGCAGGCGAGCATCGCCGCCGGCTTCAGCCGCTACGGTTGCTGGCCGGAGCTGCACCGCCTCGCCCGTGGCTTCTTCGACCTCGCCGAACTGTTCCCCGCCCACCGTGTCCCGGAGGCCGTCGGTGGGCTGGCCCGCGACGCGGACCACCCGCATCCGGGCGTCTACCCGAAGGCCAACGCCCCACAGTCCTGGTCCGCCAGCGCCGTGGTGCTGATGGTCCAGGCACTGCTCAGCCTGCGCCCGTTCGCCCCCGCCCACCTGCTGCTGCTCGACCCCCACCTGCCCGACTGGCTGCCCGAGCTGCGTCTGCGCGGGCTGCGCGTGGGCGACGCCGTGGTCGACCTGCACGTCTGGCGGCACCGGGACCGTACCCGGTGGCGGCACCGGGTACGTCAGGGCCACCTGTTCGTGCGGCAGAGCCCGTCCCTGCGCGACCCCCGCGCCCGCCTCGGTCGCGGCCTGGCGCGGCTGCTGCCCGGGTGACCCGACGGGGCGGGGGTGTCGCTGCTCAGGACCGGCCGTCCGGCTCCGGCGGGATGCCCGCCGCGACGGTCAGGGCGACGGTCGGGGTGTAGCAGACCTGGCCGAAGCTGGTGATCCTGGCCAGGGCCCACCACCGGCCACCGGTGCGCGCGCCGGCCGGCGCGCGCACCGTGAAGTCGAGCGTGCCGCTGCCCCCCGCCGGCAGCTCGAACCCCTGGATCCAGGGGACGGTCGCCAGGTCGTCGCCCGGCTCGCCCCAGGTGCCGTACGGGCTGAGCAGCTGGGCCTCGCCACGGACCGGACCGGCGGCGCGGTTGTGCAGCCGCAGGGTGAGCGTCCTGCTGGCCCCCGGTGCCACCGCCAGCTCGACCGGTTCCAGCACCGCGTCGAGGTCGGCCGGTGGCTCCCCCGCCGTTGGGGAGTCCTCGAATTCCGCACCCACGGTGACGGTCAGGACGTCCTCGAGGACCTGGCCCAGCCCGTCGCGGATCCGCGCGGCCAGGAAGTACCGCCCGGGCCGGGCGTCGGGCGCGGTGACGTGCAGGTCGACGTGCTGGTACTCACCGGGTTCGAGGGTGTAGCGGTACGGGCCGGCCGGGGTGACCGCCAGGCCCGCGGGCACGTCGAGGTCGACCGACCCGGCAGCGGCGACGGTCGCGGAACCCACGGTGACCCGCAGCGGGGCCGTCGCCCCGTTGCCCGGCAGCACGGCCGTGGTGGGGTGCACGTGCACGCTGACGGGAAGATTGCCCACCGGCGCGGGCCCCTTGTTGTGCAACCAGTAGCGGGTGAAGACCGGCTGCACCACCTCGGTGACCGGTTCGCTGCGCGTGGCCGGATCCAGCCGGGCCGAGCCGGAGCCGACCGGCAGCGCCGCCACGGTGACCACGTCGGTCGCGCTCAGCTCGACGGTCAGGTCGTCGCCGTCGCAGCCGACCGACGGCTGCTGCGCCGGCCCGGCGGGACCCTGTTCGACCACGTCGATGACGGTCGGGTCGCCCAGCCCGCCGTGCAGCCGGACCCGCGCCGGTGTCGGTGATCCGGCCGACTCGTAGAGGCGCAGGGTGATGCCGTTCGCCGCATCGACGGCACCGGGTTGGCCGGCGGCGACCGGATTGCCGCGTGGCTTGAGCGCGGAGAGGATGACGGTGTCGGGTTCGACCGAGCCGAGGCTGGCCGACCGGGGCAACGGGCCGGGTGCCGCCGGAACGCTCTCGGCCCGCAGCCGGTGGTTCAGTTCCTGGGCGGCCCGCACGAAGCCGGCCCGCCGCCAGTCGCCGGGGCCGGCGAGCAGGCTGTACCGGAAGGTGTGGCTCCAGTGTTGCAGGGCGAACCCGGCCCCGTCGGGCGTGCCACGGCGAGGACCGTCGATCCAGACTCCGCTCGGCCAGCCGGTGCAGGCCCGCATCAGTGACAGGTGCAGCGTGCCGTCGTGGTGCGCCACGTAGCTGGGCGTGCCGTGGTTGACCAGGGCCACCGAGTAGTCGGTGAGCGGGTCGTCGGCGCCGGCCAGTTGCGCCGGTTGCCGTACCTCGATCGTCGCGTCGTCGAGATCCTCGGTGAGGGAGTCGACGGCCTGGCCGAGGTCGGCGGCGACGATGAGCACCGGCAGGTCGCGCGGGGCACGCAGGTCCGCGCCCGGTACCCACACCTGCGGGCGGGGCCGGGCGGCCGGGACGAACACCCGTCCGGTCGCGGCCAACACGGCACGGTAGGCGTCACCGGCTGCCGCGAGGACGGCCTCGGCGAACCGGTTCTGCGCGCCGAGCACGATCCGCACGTCGGGCAGGTTCGAGTCGGCGTCCAGCGCCCCGTAGCGCGGCCCGTCCGGGTAGGTGCGGCTGGCGGTGACGCCCTGCCGGGCCAGCGCGGTGAGCAGCCCGCGTACCCGCGCGGTGTGCTCCGGGTGGTCGTCGGCGACGAGCTCGGCGACGCCGATGGCGTGCTGGTGGACGCCGCCGTCGGCGTCGTGCAGCCGGATGCGGGCCGTCGACGACAGGCCGGCCCAGGTGTGTGCCGGGTTGTCCAGGGTCCAGAGGTGCTGCGCGGTGTCGGTCTCGGGGAACCCGAACGGGCGACCGATGGCCGCGAAGCCGACCTCCGCGACGGGCAGCGCGCCGGGCAGGGCGAGGTCGAAGCGGACCCGCAGCAGTCGGTCCCGGCCGATGGAACCGTCGACGTGGGTACGGAAGTCGATCCGTTCGACGTCGTGCCAGAGGATGACCTCGCGGGTGACCCGCAGGTCGTCGAGGGTGGCGACGGTGACCAGCCGGCTGCCGGCGGCGCTCTGCTCGACCCGTACCTCGGCGGGGCCGCCGAAGGCGCGGCCCGGCCCGGTCGGCAGCAGGTGCCAGGGGCCTTCCCCGTGGTGCGGGTGCTCCGGGTACTCGTCCTGGACGACCAGTTCGCCGCCGAGCCCGTGCGGGCGCAGCAACTCCCGGCCGCTGCGCCGGTCGAGGATGCGGCTGAGCGCGCCGCCGCGGCGCGGGTCGACGTCGATCCGGAAGACGGCGTTGCTGATCGAGTGGGATCCGGCAGCGGCCGTCCAGCCGGTGACCGGCCGCGCGGTCCCGGCGTCGGCCACCCGCAGCACCCGGTAACCCAACGCCGGCACCTCGCGGACCGGGACCGACAGGTCGATCTCCGCGATGCTGCCGTCGTCGTGGTACGTCACCCCCTCCGCCACCGCGGGCAGTTGCGCACCGTCGTCGTCGCGGACCACCACCCCGGACGGGCCGGGTGCGGGATAGCGCAGCCCGACCCGGGTGATCCCGTCCCGGGCCCAGGACAGCGAGTTGACCACCAGCACGGCGCGGCCGTCGCCGGCGGTGTCGGCGTGGGCCGCGAGCACACCGGCGGCCCCCCGCCAGGCGGCGTCGCCCAGCTCGTACGCCTCCCGCCAGCCGGCCAGCAGGTCGAGGTAGACCTGGTCGGACTCGGTGCCGGTGATGGCGTCGTGGTGGGCGCCGTAGGCGAGCAGCCGCCACGCCTTGTCCAGCGCCTCGCTCGGGTAACGGTCGCCGAGCAGCAGCGCCAGGGTGGCGAGGCGTTCGGCGTCCAGCAGCAGCGTCTCGGCGGCGCGTTGCGCCTGCTTGGTATCGGTGTAGGAGACGTCCTTGCCGGTGTAGACCGGGTTCATGTCCCGGGTCTGCGAGGAGACCGGCCGGCCGTCGGGGCGGGAACCGCCGGCCAGTTCGGCGCGGACCGCGGCGAAGAAGTCACGGGGCAGCCCCATCCGGAATCGGGGCCACTGGTAGCGGCGGGGCCAGGCGCGGTGGATTTCGGTGCACCACCGGGACGGGATGTTGTGGTCGTGACCCACCGGGAGCAGCACGTTGCGGGTGGCGGCGACCTTGCGCAGCTCCCGGTACTGGGCGTACGCCTCGGCCATCGCCTCGTCGAGGGTCTCCTTGCGTTCCATGTCCCAGCCGGCCACGTAGTGGTTGGCCAGGTACGCGGTGAGCAGACCACGGCCGGTGGGCGACACCCACTCGAACTCGCTGGGAAACTGCATCCGGGTGATGTCGCCGGTGTGCCGCTTGGCCCCGACCTGGTGGAACGGGCCGCGCGCCCACACGCTGGAGGTGAGCCCGGCGTCGGCCATCAGGCCCGGGAAGGACGGGTCGTGGCCGAACACGTCGAGCATCCAGGCGCTGGCCGGGTCGCCGCCCAGCACGTCGCGCTGGTAGCCGATGCCGTGCACCGCGTTGCGGATGGTCGACTCGGGGTGGGTCAGGTTGGTGTTGGGCTCGTTGTACATGCCGCCGACCAGTTCGATCCGGCCGTCGCGCAGCATCCGGCGCAGGTCCGCCCGGTCGTCGACGAAGACGTTCCAGTACGGCTGCAGATAGTCGACCTCGGCGAGCACGAACCGGTAGTCGTCGTCGTGGCGGGCGGCGTCGAGGTGGGCCCGCACCAGGTCGAAGGCGGTCCGGACGAACGGCGGTCGCAGCCGGTCGGCGCCGGGCACGTCGGGCAACTGCTGCCACAGTTCGGTGAAGCCGCGCTGGGTGTTCCACCAGACCGGGTCGTAGTGGAAGTGCGAGACCATCCACACGGTCCAGCCGGTGGCGGCGGCGCGCAGGTCGCCGTCGGCGCTGACCCGGTCGGTGGCGGTCTCCGCCACCGCCGTGATCCGGTGCCGGGAACCCTCCGGGGCCGGGGCGGCGACGTGTACGCCGACCTCCACCGTCACCGGTTCCCCGGCGGTCAGCGGTCCGGTGACGGCCGGTTCCGGGGTGCGGACGGTGGGCCCCTCGACCCGTACCCGGGCCGGTGGACTCGCGCTGGCGGCGGTGAGGGTGACCCGGACCACCTGTCGTGGCGCGTCCTCGGGGCCGAGGAACAGGTCGGTGCCCTCGATCTGGCTGATGCGCATGTGCTGTCCTTCGTGGTCGCCGATCCTGGTCACCTGGTGGGTGGTTGCCTCGTGGTCACCCGGTGGGTGGCTGCGGTGGTGGGGTCCACCGGAACGGCTCGGCGCGGGCCCAGTCCACGCCGAGTTCGCGGTACAGCCGACCGGTCCGGGCCGCCCGTCGGGTCAGCGCCGGCAGGTCGGCCAGGGACTCCTGCCCGACCGGCACCGGCGCCGGACCACGGTGGACCGCCTCGGCGACCTGGGTGAAGGCCAGGGTGTCCGCCAGCGGGACCAGCAGCGGCACCTGCGGGTCGGCGAGGTGGTCGAGCAGGTTCTCCAGCAGGTCCGTGCGGGGATGCGTACTGTCGCCGGCCGGGGTGCGCAACCGGTCCTCGGTGTAGTGCAGCACGGCGGTGCCGGCGCTGCCGAACACCTCGATGACCGGCTCGACGGGCTGCGGCGCGCAGAGCGTGACGGCGATCGTGACCGGGGTGCCGAGGGCGGTGCGGACCCGGGCGGTGGCGGTGTCGTGCGCCTGCGCCGCCCGGGTCCGGTAGGTGTCCAGCTCGACCTCGCCGACCGGCTGGTCGCCGCCGGAGCCGTCCAGCCGCAGCGCCAGGGCGACCCCGTGCGCGAACGGGTTGGTCAGGGCGCCGTCGTTGACGGTACGGCCATCCAGCCATCGGCGTCCCGCCCACGCCGACCGCGACCAGTACCCGTCGTCGCGCCACCAGAGCCCGGTGACCCCGATGTGGCGTACCCGGCCGAGCACGCCGGCGCGGATCTGCCGGGTCAGTTCACCGACGGCGGCGGAGCCGAATGCCTGGAAACCGACCTGGCAGACCCGGCCGGTGTCACGCTGGGCCGCGAGCAGCCGGGCGAGACCGTCCAGGGTGGGCGCCGGCGGCTTCTCCAGCAGGACGTGCGCGCCGGCTCGCAGGGCCAGCAGCGCGAGGTCCACATGGTTGTGCACCGGTGTGGAGATCACGACCAGGTCCGGTTCGACGGCGGTGATGAGCGCGGCGGCGTCGCCGTGGTGCACGGCGGCACCGGCCAGCGCGCGTGGCGCGGCGTCGAGCGGACGCGGGTCGGCCACCCCGACCAGGCGCAGCCGCCCGGCCGCGTGCAGGCACGCCAGCCGCTGCAGGTGGCCACGGCCGTAGCCGTGCGCGCCGACCAGCACGACGGTGGGCTGGTCGGCGCGTCCGGGGGTGAGCACCATGGTCGGAAGGCCGCCGGGTTCAGCCGCGCCGCACGCGGACGAGTACGGAGGTGCGGGTGTAGACCGGCTCGGCGCGGTATCCGGGGGTGCGTACCGTGATGGTGTCGAAGCAGCCCACCACCCGGGCGGCCCGCAGCACCGGGACGAGGTGCGCGTCGCCCTCGACGGTCACCTCCAGGGTGGCACCCCGACCGATCTGGGCCGTGCCGGCGACGGTCAGCGCGGCCCGCCCGCCGCGCCGCCCCACCACGGCGAGGACCCCGCCGCGCTGGCGGTAGTCGCCGTGCAGCGCGGCGGGCTGGGCCAGCCGCAGCGTGCCCGCGCGGACCTCGACGTCGCCGGTGCCCAGCGCGTCCGGCGAGCCGGCGGCCAGGGTGCCGCCCAGCACCCGCACACCGCCGCGGAACCGGTTCGCGCCGGTCAGGCCGAGGGTTCCGGTGCCGCGCAGGATGAGCCCCCCCGGGCCGTCGATGTCGTTGCGCCAGGTGTCGGTGGCGTGGAAGCCGCCGCCGGCCAAGTCCAGGGTGACCTCGACGTCGTCCTCGAACGCGCCGTAGCCGTCGGCCGCGGCGAACAGGTTGAGCCGGCCCCACTGCTCCGGCCCGTCGAGCAGGGCGTAACCGGCCGGCAGCGCGGTGGTCCGCAGCACCGCCCGCCGCTGGTCGGCGGTCAGGTACGGCTGGCGGGTCTCGAGCAGGACCTCGGCGCCCTTGGGCACGGTCAGCGGCGCGTCGCGGCCCTGCCGGGGCAGGACGTAGGTCAGCTTCGGGGTGACCAGCCGTTGGTTCGCCGCCCGGTCGGCGTACGGGTCGACGCTTGCGTCGGCGCGGTGCGCGTACCCGAGGAGGGTGTCGGCGGTGGTGCCGGTCTGCGCCCGCAGGTACGTGGCGGCCTGCTCCCGCGCGGCCACCTTCAGCTCGGCGTTGGCCGGGTCGTTGAGGGCGGCGGCGGCCAGCGCGGTGGCCAGCACCCGGCCGCCCACCACGTCCAGCGGCGAGTGCATGCCGGCGGTGATCCGGGTGTCGGACAGATCGAACGCGCAGGTCACCAGCTCCTGAAAGCGTTCGGGTACGGCGTAGGCGAACGCCAGGGCGGCCAGGTGCAGCGCGTTGGTGTGCCCGCTGGGGAAGCCACCGTCGTCGGCGGGGGTGCGACTGCGCTGGCGCAGCAGCTGCGGCGCGACGACGACGTCGGTGCGGTAGATCGGGTAGCCGAGGTCGTCGACCTCGCCGGTGTCGACGACCTCGCTGTCCTCGGTCATCCGCCAGGGGCGCGGGTACTGCACGGCGAACTTGCTGGGGTTGCTGGAGGCGAACGGGCCGCGCACGGTGTTCACCAGGGTCACGACCGCGCCCAGCGCCGAGTCGGGCGAGCCGGCGCCGATCGCGGAACCGGGCGGCGCGCCCGGCGGCACCGCGTCGCTGATCGTGGTCGGCGGGGTGCCGGTCGGCGCCTCGGTGATGCTGGTGACCGCGAGCGCGCCGGCCTTGTACACGTCGGCCAGCGCACCGAGACCGGCGATCACCGCGTAGCTCTGGTGCTGGCGGTCGCAGATGAACGCCCGGGCGGCCTGCGCCTCGGTGCGCGCCGCGGTCACCGCCGCGCAGTAGCGCACGTTGGCCCGCAGCACCTCGGGCGCCAGCGGCACGCCGGTGTCCCAGGTGGGTCCGGTCTGCCACAGCCGCTGCACCCCGGAGAGGATGCGCACCGCGGCGTTGGTGTCGACGGTGAGGTTGGCGGTGGTGTTGGTCCGGTAGTCGTCCACGAACGCCTTCGCCGCGGCGGCCACCGCGGGACCGGCGAGCCAGGACAGGACCGTCGGCCCGCCGAGCAGTCCGGCGGAGACGGCGGCGGTGTGGCGCAGCAGGCTCCGGCGGCTCACGGGTCGGAGGTGCGGTGCGGTGGCGCGCTCGGGCATCAGTGATCACTCCAGCGGGATCGGGGGACGGCGTACGACCGAGGCCGGTGCGGGGGCGGCACCGGTTACGGCTCGTACAGCTTGGGGCGGCTCGGCAGGTCGATGGTGACCGGCGCCCCGGTTTCGAGTGCCCGGACGCAGGCCTGCGCCAGATAGGTGGCGGCGAAGCCGTCCCAGGCCGTCGCGGCGGGCGAGAACGCCGCCGGTGCCACCAGCCGGACGCTGTCGACCCAGTCCTGCAGTTCGCGCCGGTACGCCTCGGCGAACCGGGGCCGCCAGTCCATCGCCAGCGGCCGGGCGATGACGCCCGCACGCCGCTGCACGGTCGGCGACGGCATACCCAGCTCCACCGTCCCCGACTCGCCGACCAGCTCGCACCGCACCTCGTAGCCGTACCCGGCGTTGACGAAGACCTCGATGTCCACCAGGGCGCCCGAGGCGGTCCGCAGGACCAGCAGCTGGGGGTCGGCGGTGCCGCCCGCCGCAGCCGCCGGCCGGGGGGTGTGCACGGTCGCCTCGACGATCTCCTCCCCCAGCAGCCACCGGCTGACGTCCAGCTCGTGCACCGCCGAGTTGGTGATCACCGCGGCGCTCGGCTGGCCGGGGCTGTTGGCCGGGTTGCGGTGCACACAGTGCAGCACCAGCGGCGCGCCGATCACACCGTCGTCCAGCGCCTGCTTCAGCTCCACGTACCCGGGGTCGTAGCGGCGCATGAAGCCCACGGTGACCAGCCGACTGCCGTACGCGGTCTCGGCGTCGATGATCCGCTGGCAGCCGTCCACCGTCGGGGCGAGCGGCTTCTCGCAGAGCACCGGCTTACCCACGGCGATGGCGGCCAGCACGTACGCCTCGTGGGTCGGGTCCGACGAGGCGACCAGCACGGCGTCGATGTCGTCGTCGGCGATCAGCGCGAACGGGTCGGGCAGCACCCGGGCGCCGGTCCCCTCCACCACCCGGCGGGCCCGGGTCTCGTCGACGTCGCAGACCCCGCCGAGTCGCGCGCCGGAAACCGACCCGCTGAGCAGCCGGGCGTGGTCGGCGCCCATGACACCCGCGCCAATCAATCCGACCGTGACCGGCCGGGTGTTGCGCCACACCGTCGATCCCGGTGCCGCCGACGAGAACCCGGCCCCACCGACCCGGCTCACCGGGCCACCCCCGGCAACTCGGCACCCACCGCGAGCAGGAAGTCCAGGCTGCGCCGTACGTCGTGCACCGGGCCGGCGCCCGCCTGCGGTACCTCGGACAGGGCGGCGTCCTGTTCCAGCACGTACCAGCCGCCGTACCCGGCCGCCTCCAGGTCGCCGACGATGGTGGCGATGTCGAGGTCCCCGTCGCCCAGCGGCGTGTAGAGACCGGCGCGCACGGCCGTGAGGTAGCTCGTCCCCCCCGTCGCCACGGCCGCGGCCACCGCCGCGTTGACGTCCTTGAGGTGCACGTGGGCGATCCGGTCAGCGGCCAGCCCGATCAGCTCGGCCGGCTGCATCCCGCCGATCATCAGGTGCCCGGTGTCCAGGCAGAGCAGGATGTCACTGCGCTCGACCAGCCGCAGCACCGAGGCGCGGTCCTCCACCGCGGTACCGACGTGCGGGTGCAGCGTCGGGGTCAGTCCCCGCTCGCGGGCCATCGCCTGCAACCGGTCGAGCGTGGCGAACAGCACGTCCCACTCCGCGTCGGTGAGCCGCACCTTGCGGTCGTAGCTGCCGTCGGTGGAGCGGGCGGCGAGCACGACGACCTCGGAGCCACCCGCCGCCAGAGTGTCCATGGCCGCGGCCGCCTCGGCGAGGTCGGCGTCGGTCGCGACGTGCATCGGAACGGGCAGGAACCCGCCGATCAGGCGCAGGCCGTTGGCCCGCAGCCGCTCCCGTACGTCGGTGGGGGCGGCGCCGAGGTAACCGGTCGGCCCGAGTTCGGTGGCCCGGAAACCGAGCTGGGCCATCTCGGCGAGGACCCGCTCGGCGGGCAGTTCGACGCCCCAACCCGGGGCCTCGCACACGCCCCACGAGATGGGCGCACCGCCGATCCGGTCGGCGAAGTTGGTCATACCGTCGTCTCCTTGAGGGGTCCGCGTCGCGGAAGGGTGACCGCCGGGGGGCGGGCGGCCGGAGGGGGTGACAGGGCCGTCAGGTGGCCGTCGGGAACTGGAGACTCGCCACGACCGGGTGCTCCACGTGCGGCCAGCGGGCGGTGACCACCTTGGCCCGGCTGTAGAACCGCACGCCGTCCGGTCCGTGGATGTGCGACTCGCCGAACAGCGAGTCCTTCCAGCCGCCAAAGGAGTGGTAGGCCATCGGCACCGGAATCGGGACGTTGATGCCGACCATGCCGACGGTGACCGACCGCTGGAACCGTCGGGCCGCCTCGCCGCTGGCCGTGAAGATGGCCGTGCCGTTGCCGTACGGGTTGGCGTTGATCAGTGCGATCGCGTCGTCGAGGGTGTCGACGCGGACGACCACCACGACCGGACCGAAGATCTCGTCCCGGTAGGCGTCCATCTCGGCGGTGACGTGGTCCAGCACGGTGGGACCGACGAAGAACCCGTCCTCGTGTCCGGGGACCGTCAGCTTCCGCCCGTCCACCACCAGCGTGGCGCCCTGCGCCTCGCCCGAGTCGATGTAGCCGATGATCCGCTCGCGCGCCTCCCGGGTCACCACCGGACCCATCTCACTGCTGTCGTCCCGGCCGGGGCCGACCCGGACCTGCGTGGCCTTGCCGCGCAGCACCTCGACGAGACGGTCACCGGCGGCGCCGACCGCGATCGCGACGGAGATGGCCATGCACCGCTGTCCGGCCGAGCCGAAGGCCGCCGCGGTCAGGTGGTTGGCGGCGAACTCCAGGTCGGCGTCCTCCAGCACCACCGCGTGGTTCTTCGCCCCACCGAGGGCCTGTACCCGCTTACCGGTGGCGGACGCGCGGCCGTGGATGTACCGGGCGATGGGTGTGGAGCCGACGAACGACACCGCGGCCACCTGCGGCGCGTCGAGCAGCGCGTCCACCGCCACCTTGTCGCCGTGCACCACGTTGAAGACGCCGTCGGGCAGCCCGGCCTGCGCCCACAGCCGCGCGACCAGCAGCGACGCGGACGGGTCCCGCTCGCTGGGCTTGAGCACGAAGGTGTTGCCGCAGGCGATGGCGACCGGGTGCATCCAGCTCGGCACCATCACCGGGAAGTTGAACGGGGTGATCCCGGCGACGACCCCGAGCGGCTGGCGGAAGGTGTAGGAGTCCACCCCGCCGGAGACCTGGTCGGAGTAGTCGCCCTTGAGCAGCTGCGGGATGCCGCAGGCGAACTCCACCACCTCCAGCCCGCGCTGCACCTCGCCACGGGCGTCGGCCAGCACCTTGCCGTGCTCGTCGGAGACGATGCCCGCCAGCTCGTCCAGGTGGTCGTACATGAGCTGCCGGAAGGCGAACAGGATGCCGGTGCGGCGGGACAGCGAGGCGTCCTGCCAGTCCTCGAACGCCCGGGCCGCCGCGGCGACCGCGGCCCGCACGTCGGCCTCCTCGGCGAGCAGCACCTCGGCCTGTGGCACGCCGGTCGCCGGGTTGAACACCGGGGCGGTGCGGTGGGAGACCCCCGCCGTCGCCGCGCCGTCGATCCAGTGCTGGATGGTTCTCACAGGTAGCTCCTCTGCGCCTTCTTGGCCGTCAGGTACGCGCTCCGCGCGGACCTGACGGTGTCCAGGTCCGACACCTCGGCGACGGGGACGTCCCACCACGCGTCGCTCGACGGCGCGTCGACGCCCGGGTCGGCGTCGACGTGGATCACCGTCACCCGGTCGGCGGCCTTGGCCTTCGCCAGCGCGTCGCGCAACCCGGCCACCGTGGCGACCCGGAGCACGTCGGCGCCGAGGCTGGCCGCGTTGGCGGCCAGGTCGACCGGGAGGACGTCGCCGTCGAGGCGTCCGCCGTCACCCCGGTAGCGGTAGGCGGTGCCGAACCGCTGGGCGCCCACCGACTCCGAGAGCCGGCCGATCGACGCGAAGCCGTGGTTCTGCACCAGCACCACGATGAGCTTCACGTGCTCCTGCACGGCGGTGACCAACTCCTGCGCCATCATCAGGTACGACCCGTCGCCCACCAGCACGAACACGTCCCGGTCCGGGGCGGCCAGCCGCACCCCGAGGCCACCGGCGATCTCGTAGCCCATGCAGGAGTAGCCGTACTCGACGTGGTAGCTCTTCGGGTCCCGGGACCGCCACAGTTTGTGCAGGTCACCGGGCATCGACCCGGCGGCGCAGACGACCACGTCGCGGGCCTCGGCGCAGTCGTTGACCGCCCCGATGATCTCCGACTGGGCGGGCAGCGGCCCGTGTCCGAGGTGGTAGGCCCGCTGCACCACGGCGTCCCACTGCGCCGCCAGGTGTCCGGCCGCCTCCTGGTACGCGGCGTCGGTGCGGTACCCGGACAACGCCTCGGTCAGCGCCTCCAGGGCGGCTCGGGCGTCGGCCACCAGCGCGACACCGGAGTGTTTGGCGGCGTCGAACGCGGCGATGTTCACGTTGACGAAGCGGACCCCGGGTGCGCCGAAGACGCTGCGGGAGGCGGTGGTGAAGTCGCTGTACCGGGTGCCGATGCCGAGCACGACGTCGGCCTCGCGGGCCAGCGCGTTGGCGGCGGTGGTGCCGGTGGCGCCGATCGCGCCGACGGACAGCGGGTGGTCGTACCGCAGCGCGCCCTTGCCGGCCTGGGTTTCGGCCACCGGGATCCCGGTCGCCTCGGCGAACCGGCGCAGTGCCTCGGTGGCCTCCGCGTAGATCACCCCGCCGCCCGCGACGATAAGCGGTCGCCGGGCGCCGCGCAGCACCTCGACGGCGCGAGACAGGGCGGCCGGCTCGGGCACCGGACGGGGCACGTGCCAGACCCGCGTGGCGAACAGTTCCTCCGGCCAGTCGTACGCCTCGGCCTGCACGTCCTGTGGCAGGGCGATGGTGGCCGCCCCGGTCTCGGCCGGGTCGGTCAGCACCCGCATGGCGCCGAGCAGGGCCGCCGGCAGCTGCTCGGGCCGCCAGACCCGGTCGAAGAAACGCGACACCGGGCGGAAGGTGTCGTTGACGCTGATGTCACCGCCGCGCGGGTCCTCGAGTTCCTGCAGGACCGGGTTGGCGACCCGGGTGGCGAAGACGTCGCCGGGCAGCAGCAGCACGGGCAGCCGGTTCACGGTGGCCAGGGCGGCCCCGGTGACCATGTTCGTCGCGCCGGGCCCGATGGACGCCGTGCAGGCCAGCGTGGACAGCCGGTTGCGCATCCGGGCGAACCCCACGGCGGCGTGCACCATGCCCTGTTCGTTGCGGGCCTGCCGGTACGGCAGCGCGCCGGGGGTGGCGAGTTCCGCCTCCAGCAGCGCCTGCCCGAGGCCGGCCACGTTGCCGTGGCCGAAGATGCCGAAACAGCCCTCGAAGAGCCGGTGCTCGACACCGTCGCGTTCGGTGCGTTGGGCGGCCAGGAACCGCACGGTCGCCTGGCCCACGGTGAGCCTCATCGCCCTCCTCCGTCCACCGTCGGGGAACCGCCCTGCGGGGTGAAGGGCAGTCGCGGGTCGACCACCTGGTCGACCCAGGTGTCGCGCACCCAGGCGTGGGCCGGGTCGTCGCAGATGAGCCAGGACCGGGCGCCGGGCCCGGCCATCACGTTGAGGTAGTAGAGGTCGTAGCCGGGCGCGGCCATCGACGGGCCGTGCCAGCCGTGCGGAATCAGCACCACGTCGCCGCTGCGGACCTCGCGCAGGATGTCGATCGGCCGCTCGTCGGTGCCGTACACCCGTTGGTAGGCCGGACCACCCCGGGCCACCTCGTAGTAGTAGATCTCCTCCAGCACCGACTCGCCCGGCCGTTCCTCGTCGTGCTTGTGCGGCGGGTACGACGACCAGTTGCCGCCGGGGGTCAGCACCTCGCAGGCGATGAGGCGGTCGGCCTCCAGCACGTCCGGGGTGGCGAAGTTGTTCACCTGGCGGGAGCAGGAACCGGCTCCGCGCAGCTCCACCCGCACCTGCGCGAGCGGCACGTGGCGGAACGGCAGCCGGCGGCGGGCCCGGGCGGTGGCCAACGCGAACCGACCACCCGGCGTGCCGGTCAGGGTCAGGCTGCTGTCCCGGGGGACGTACGCGACGTCGGTGGGGCCGGCGAAGACGCTCTGCCGGCCGGCGAGGTCCGCGCGGTGCCCGTCCGCGGTCACCGTGGCGGACCCGGCCAACGGCACCACCACCACCTCGTCCTCGCCGGTGTCGCAGCGGAACGTCCCCGCGGAGGGCAGCTCGACGATGCGCAGACCGGAGTAGCCCCAGCCGGCGTTCTCCGGCGTCACGTCGGGGGTCATGCGGCGACCTCCGTGTCGGCACGTACCAGGCCGACCGCGGCGTCGACCGCGGCGGCCACGTCACCATCGGGCGGGTAGAGCAGGGCGCGGCCGACCACCAGGCCGCGCACCCCCGGTACGGCGAGCGCCTGCCGCCACCGGGCGTAGGTCTCCTCCGGGTGCTCCACCGGGTCTCCGCCGAGCAGCAGGGCCGGCAGCGTGGTGGCCGCCATCACCGCCGCCATGTCCGGCACGACCGGCAGCTTCAGCCAGGTGTACGCGCTGGTGCCGCCGAGGCCGCTGGCGATCGCGACCGACCGGGCCACCGCCGCGGGGTTCAGGTCGTTGACCACCCGGCCGGTGGCGTCACGCCGGGACAGGAACGGCTCGACCATGGCGATGAGCTGGTGGGCGGCCAGTTCGGAGACGGCGTTGGCGCTGGCCTCCAGGGTGCTGACGGTGGCGCTGTCGTCGAGGTCGATCCGGGTGAGCATCTTCCCGCCGTCGAACCCCATGGCCGCCAGCCCGGCCGCGTCGTACCCGGTGAACCGGTCGTCCAGTTCGAAGACCGAGCCCTGCAGGCCGCCACGGTTCATCGAACCGATGGCCACCTTGCCGTCCAGCTCGCCGAGGAGCAGCAGGTCCTCCAGGACGTCGGCGGTGCCGACCACGCCGTCGACGCCGGGACGTCGCAGCGCGGTGGCGAGCCGGCGCAGCAGGTCGTACCGGTCGGCCATGGCGGCACCGTTGCCGCGGACGCCGAGCGCGCCGCGCGCGGGGTGGTCCGCCGCGACCAGCATCAGCCGGCCGTCCGGGCCGAGCAGCGGCCGCCGGATGCGGGCGGCGGCGGCCTCCCGTACGGCTTCCGGTCGGGTGGCGCGCAGCTGGCGCAGCTCGGTGAAGTCCAGGTCGTCAGCCATGTCGCACTCCCAGCAGTTCCTCCACCTCGGCGGTGGTCGGCATCGCGGTGGAGCACTCCAGCCGGGAGGCGACGATGGCCCCGGCCGCGTTGGCGAAGCGCAGGGTCCGCTCCAGTGACCAGCCGGCGAGCAGCGCGTGGCAGAGGGCGCCGCCGAACCCGTCACCGGCGCCGAGTCCGTTGACCACGTCGACGGGGGTGGGTGGCACCTCGACCGACTCGTGCCGGGTGCGGGCGAGCACACCCCGGGGGCCCTGCTTGACCACCGCCAGCTCCACGCCGGCGTCGAGCAGCGCCCGGGCGGCCCGGTCCGGGTCCGTCTCGCCCACCGCGACGGCGCACTCCTCCTGGTTGCCGACGGCCACGGTGACGTGCGGTAGTGCCTGCCGGATCTGCTCGCGGGCGGCCTCGGCCGACGCCCAGAACATCGGCCGGTAGTCCAGGTCGAGCACGGTCAGCGGACGCCGGTCGCGGGCGGTCCAGGCAGCGTGGTGCGCGGCGCGGCTGGGTTCCTGCGACAGGCCGGTGACGGTGGACCAGAACACGCCCGCCGCGGCGATCGCGGCGGTGTCCAGTTCGTCGGGCTCGATGGCCAGGTCCGGTGCCTTCGGCTCCCGGTAGAAGTAGAGCGGGAAGTGGTCCGGCGGAAAGATCTCGCAGAAGGTGACCGGCGTGGGCAGACCGGGGACGGCGGTCACGTACCGGTTGTCCACGCCCAGTTCGGCCACCGCGCGCTGGACGAACTCACCGAACGGGTCCCGGCCGGTCCTGGTGATCACCGCCACCCGTCGGCCGTGCCGGGCCGCCGCGACCGCGACGTTGGTGGCGCTGCCGCCGAGGAACTTGCCGAACGTCGACACGTCCGGAAGGCCGACGCCCGTCTGGAGGGGATAGAGGTCCACCCCCACCCGGCCCATCGAGATGACGTCGAAGCGTTCCATCGGACTCCCCAGGATGTTTCCGTCGCAGGTCCGGCCGGTTGCGCCGGGATCGTGGCGGCGTTTCGGCCGGGCACCGCGGTGCGTGCGAGCAAGCTTCGGTCGTGGTGTCGCGACACGTCAAGCTTTTGTCTTGACATTCTTTCTAACTGGGTGACAAAGTGCGTCGATTGTCAGCCCGGAAGGGAAGGTGCCCCTCCATGCCCATTCCCCGCATCACCATCGACCGGCACAGCCCCATCCCGCTGTACTTCCAGATCTCCCGCCGGCTGGCGGAGGCCGTGGAAGCCGGTGACCTGGTGCCCGGCGAACTGCTGCCCAACGAGATCGAGCTGGCCGCGTCGCTGAACGTGTCCCGGCCGACCATGCGCCGGGCCATCGAGGAACTGGTCGAGAACGGGATGCTCAGCCGCAAACGCGGGGTCGGCACCCGGGTCAACGACACCCCGGTGCGCCGGCGGGTGGCCCTGACCAGCCTGCACGACGACCTGACCGCCGCGGGCCGGCAACCGGAGACCCGGGTGCTGCGCTTCGACGCCGACTGCGTGGACCGGCACGCCGCCCGGCAACTGGGTGTGCCGACCGGCGAGCGGCTGTTGTACTGCGAGCGGCTGCGGCTGGCCGACGGGGTGCCGCTGGCCATCCTGCGCAACTGGCTGCCGGCGCGGTTCGACGACATCACCGCCGCCGACCTCGCCGAGCAGGGCCTCTACCGGCTGCTCGGCGAACGCAACGGCCGGCCGGCGATCGCCCGGCAGAAGATCACCGCGCGGTCGGCGAGCAGTGCCCAGGCCCGGCTGCTGGACATCGGCCACAACGCTCCGCTGATCAGCATGCAGCGCACCGCGTTCGACGGCGAGGGACGCGCGGTCGAGTACGCCGACCACCTGTACCGGGCCGACCACTACGCGATCGAGGTCACCGTCTACAACCGCTGACCGGCCCGGACCCATCGGGCTCAGTCCTTCAGCCCGGCGTTGATGTCGGCGTCCATCACGTACTTCTGGAACAGCAGGTAGATGGCGACCAGCGGGACCATCGACAGCACCGAGGCGCCGAGCAGGACCGACCAGTTGACGTTCTGCGCGCCCACGATGGACGCGACGCCGATCTGGAGGGTGAACTTGTTCGGGTCGTTGAGGACCACCAGCGGCCAGATGTAGTCGTTCCAGCGCCACTGGAACGAGAAGATCGCCAGGGTCAGCATGATCGGCCGGGACAGCGGCAGCATGATCCGGACGAACGTCGACAGCTCGCCCGCGCCGTCGATGCGCGCCGCCTCCAACAGGTCGTTCGGCACGGTGAGGAAGAACTGCCGGAACATGAAGGTGCCGGTCGCGGTGATCACCGCCGGCACCACCACGGCGGCCAGGCTGTTGTAGAGACCCATATCGCGCACGACGAGGAAGAGCGGCGCGAGGATGACCTCGCCCGGCAGCATCGTGGTGGCCAGCACGCAGACCGTGAACGCCCTGACCCACCAGTTGTTGTACTTGGCCAGCGCGTAACCGCAGGCCGCGCTGGCCACGATGGTGAGGACCGTGGCCGAGACCGCGACGATCAGGGTGTTGACGAAGTACGTGGCGACGTCGAAGCTCGTCCACGCCTGGGTGTAGCCCTTGATCGTCGGTTGGTCCGGGAAGAACGTCAACGGGTACGAGAACAGCTCGCCCGCGGGCTTGAACGAACTCAGCAGGAACCACAGGACCGGGAAACCGTACGCGACGACCAGGAGCCACATGACGCTGGTCGCCCAGAACCTCTTGGACAGCTCGCCCGGCGCGTTGGGCCGTTTCCGGCGCAGCGCCGACGGGCGGGGGGTGCTCGTGGTGACCGCCATCTCAGGACTCCTTCCGCCGGCCCATGGCGAGCTGCACGAGCGCGACGACCATGAGGATCAACATCAGCACGAACGACGCGGCGCTCGCGTAGCCGACCTGGGCCCGCTCGAAGCCCTTCGTGAAGATGTACTGGACGAGCAGGTGGTTGGAAGTGCCCGGACCGCCGTCGTTGAGCGACGCGAACAGCGCGTACTCCTTCATCGAACCGAGGATGCTCAGCAGCACCACGATGAAGGTCGTCGGCGCGATCGCCGGCAGCGTGATGTTGCGGAACTTGTCCCACGAACCCGCCCCGTCGAGCGACGCCGCCTCGTAGTACGCGGTCGGCACGTTCTTCAGCGCCGCGACGAACAGCAGCATGTTGAACGCCGTGTTGCCCCACGCCGCGGCGATGATGACGACGAACAGCGACAGGTTCGCGTCGGACTGCCAGGGCACCGCCTCGCCGCCGAGGGAGATGATGACGTAGTTGACGAACCCGAAGTTCTCACCGAACAGCCAGCGCCAGATGACGCCCGCGATGATCGGCGAGATCAGCCAGGGCAGGAAGAAGATCACCCGGGCCACGGTCTTGCCCCTGGTGTAGTCCGTGACGAGCAGAACCGCCGTACCCAGGGACAGGACGATGGTCAGCGGCACCACACCCGCCGTGAAGATCAGCGTACGGGTCAACGCGGCGTAGAACGCCTCGTCCTCCAGCAGCCGCTGGTAGTTGTCCAGCCCGACGTAGGGCGCTGGGCCGACGCCGGTGTAGCTGGTGAACGAGTACACCAGGCCGGTGACCGCCGGCCAGACGAAGAACGCGACGAACAGCAGCAGGTTGACCGAGATGAGCACCAGCGGCGCACCGGTGTACCTGTTCAGCCGTCGCCGGCGCCATCGGCTCTGGCGCGGTCGCGCCGGCTCCGGTCCCCGCCGCACGTCGACGACCCGCGGTGCCTCGGCCGGCGGGTGGATGCTGTCCACCATTGGTGCTCTCCCCTTCCCGACGTGCGGTGCCCGCCGGCATCCGACGATGCCGGCGGGTGCCGCGACGAGGCGTCAGCTCAGTTGTGCGTTGAGTCCGTTGACGATGTTCTCGACGGTCTTGTTGACGTCCTGCTCACCGTTGAGGAACTTGGCCATCTCGTCCTTGGTCGGGTCCTTCTGGATCGCCTTGCCGTCCAGGTTGAGCTTGGTGCCGGCGGCCTGACCGGAGGCGGAGATCGGGTCGGCGAGCTCGATCTCCTTGTTGTAGAGCGCGAAGGCGTCCAGCGCGGCCTTCTGCTTGAACGGGTAGTTCAGGCTGAGGCCGGACGCGACCGGCAGGTACCCGTTGGCCTCCGACAGCTTGGTGTAGTTGTCCCGCTGGAAGAGGAAGTCCACCCACTTCTTGGCCGCTGCCGCGGCGTTGCCGTTGTTGAACGCGACCACCTTGCCGCCACTGTTGATGTCGGTCGCGTGTACCGGCTGGGCCGGGGTCGGCGCGGCGGCCCACTCGAAGTTGGTGATGCCCTCGGCGAAGTCGGCGACCTGCCAGACGCCGGAGTAGTAGGCGACCACCTGGCCGCTCTTGAACAGGGCGTTCGGGTCGCCGCCGGAGGTCCAGACCGACTTCGGCATGACCTTGTCGTCGTTGAGCGACTTGAACTTGGTCAGCGCCTGCACGGTGGCGGCGTCGGGGGTGGCGTACTTGCCGTCCTCGCCGAGCTGGAAGCCCTTGCCGCCGTGGGTGTAGATGAAGGCCCGGATCCGCGCCGGAGAGGCGTCGTAGACCAAGTCGTACTTGGCGTTGGTCGTGGTGCGCACCTTCGTGGCCGCCGCGAGGAACTGGTCCCAGGTCCACGCCTGGGACGGGTCGGTCGGGTAGCTGACCTTGGCCTTGTCGAACAGGCTCTTGTTGATGAACAGCCCGGCCACGGTGACGTCGGAGGGGATGGCGAGGACCTTGCCGTCCTTCTCGCTCACCAGCTCCTTCTTGATTTTGTTGTCCGGGTTGTTCGCGGTCCCGCTCAGGTCCTGGAGCTGGTTCATCCAGATCGGGTCCAGCGACGGCACGCTGGCCACGTCGGGCAGCGAGTTGGCCTGCGCGGACTGCCGCAACTTGTCCTGGTAGCCGTCGTAGGGGACGTTCACGATCTCGACGGCGACGCCCTCCTTGGCCTCGAACTGCTTGGCGAGGTCGTTGTAGCCGTCGAGCTGGGCCGAGGTGGACAGCCAGAAGGTGATCTTCTTGGCTCCCGAGCCACCGCTGTCCGCCTCCGATCCGCAGGCCGTGAGGGCGACAGCCATGGCCACGCCGATCGGCAGCCACCGCCAGCGCCGCAGTCCTCTCCTGGCCGTCCGGGATATATTCATGACTGTCTCCTTGGTGATCTACGCCCTAGTGGCGACGGACGTTAACGGGCAAGCGCTTACCCGTCAATGGCAGGATGTACAGCTCTCGACGGTTGTCCTATTGTCCTGACAAATGAACGTCCTACGCGGGCGGCTGGCGGTCCCGGGTGGTCGTCGCCCGGACGCGCCGCAGCCCGGCCGATGATCGACGGAACATGGCCTAGGCCGGCCGGTCCGCGCTGATCAGCATCCGGAGGCGGGCCGGAACCCGCCCCACGAGGTACAGCCGCGTCCCGGTGGCGGCATCCGTGCCCCCGAGGAAGCGATACTCCTCGCCGGGCTCGTACGACGGTGCCGAACAAGCGGCTGACCAGGCACCATCCTGCCCGTCCGAGGCCTCGACCAGGTCGATCGTGATCTCGTCACGGCCGAATCGATAGCTGGCGGTGACCGGCGCCGCCCCGACCCTCGCCGGCACGTCGAGTTGCCACCGGTCGTCGTCGAGCCGGCGGGCTCCGGTCAGGGTGCCCCCGGGCCGGAACGCCAGTTCGAGCGCCCAGTCCACCACGGCGCCGGTCAGGTCGAGCGTCAGCTCCACCCCGGCCGCGGTCAGCCTGGCCCGGACGACGGTGGTCAGCGCGACGTCGTCGCGGCCGCGCCGGCCGAAGTCCATGGCCGCGCTGAACCGCCCCTCGTCGACGAGCCGGTACGCGCCGCGCGAGTCGCGGTCCGGGGAGGCCAGCGGCTGGTAGTAGGAGGCGGTCACGGTCTCGGCCAGAGTCACGGTCGGTTCCCCCGCGGGATCGGGCTCGACCGTGAGGCCGCCCGCCCGGAACGGACCTTTGCCGAAAAAGGTACGAGAGAGGCGTACGCTCTCCAGCACCGCCGCCCCGGCGAACAGCCGGAGGAACGTCGGAGAGTTCGCCAGCCCCGAGCGGATCCGCTCGTGGCGTGCATGGTCCGAACCGCCGAACAGCACGGTCGTGCTGTTCGGACGATGGTCCACCAGCAGGCCGGCGGCCTCGAATACGCGCCGACGCGGGCGCTCCGGCCGGACGGGCGCGGGCAGCACCCGGGCGATGTCGGGATCCAGCACCAACCGCGCGGCCGCGTCGGCCGGCAAGGTAACCCCCTGTTCCAGCGCCAGCCCGGCGGCCCAGGCCAGGTCACCGCGACCCCGCAGCAGCGCCATCCGGCGGAGCGGAATCAGGTAGGCCGACAGCGGGAACGCGTGGTTCTGGTCCTGCCGCCGGGACATCACCGTCTCCACCGATCCGTCCGGCAGGAGCAGGTCGAGGGTCGCGTCCAGGTTTCGTTCGACGGCGTCGACCAGGTCCGGACGGTCGAAGACCGCGGCGATGGTGAGCAGGGAGGGATTGGACACGTACGCCGCGTAGTTGGGGCTGCGCTCCGAGTAGAGCCCGTCCGCGTCGATGTCGATCCCCTCGGCCAGCCACTGGTCGACCCGTGCGGCCAGTGCCGGTTCCGGGGAGACCAGGAACAGCCGGGCGAGGGCCGCGGAGAGTTCCCAGCGGTGATTCGGCGTGTGGACGCCGCCGCTGACCAACGCCGGGACCGCAGCTGTCAGCAGCCGTTCCAACAGCTCCGCGAGGGTCCGGTCGCCGGCCGACGGGGTGTCCGCGCGCAGCAGCAGCAGTGCCTCGGCCAGGTCGTTGACGCTGAAGGCCGAGTCGGGCGGGGAGTCGACGTTGTCGCCGCCGGTGAACAGGCCGCTCGCGCCCTGCAGCTCGCCCAGCCGGACCGCGAGTCGCCGGGCGGGACCGAACAGGTCGGTGCCGGCCCAGGTCCCGTCCGGGTCGTTCACCGGGTGCGTCGCCGCCACCAGCGCCTTGATCCGCTCGGCGAGCTGGCGGTGCTGCAGGTCCCGCCACCCGCTCCCCTCGGCCTCGGCCTCCGCCTCGGCGAGGATCGAGCGGACCTGCGCGGCCAGGGCGGCACGCACCCGGACGACGAACGTGTGATCGATCGGCGCCGTCACCGGGCGCGCCCCGGGCCGGGCCGGCAGGTCGTCCGCGTCATCCGCAAGCCCCCTAAAACGATCTTCCTGGGTGGTGGTGTGCGGGGAACGCTACCGAGGTGAGGCCCGTCGATGTCAGGCGACCGTCACCGCGGTCCACGACGCCGGAGGCAGCTCGATGGTGAGCGTCCCGTCGGCGAGCGCCGCGGTGTCGTTGCTCCGCAGCCCCACCCGCTCGGGGTGGCGCAGGTCGTTCACGGCGTGGACGTCCTCGTCCCAGACGCCCCGCGCCGCGACCACCCGCGACGGCATGAACCTGCCCAGGTCGACCGTCACCGAGGTCGCCTCGGTCAGGTTCCGGTTCTGCAGGAACACCGACACCGAGGAACCGTCGAAGGTCGCCGCCGCGGCCACCACGGGCACGTCACCGTACGCGGCAGTGGTGACCGGGTCGGCGTCGAGGGCGACCCGGAGCGCGCTCCCCTGAGCCGCCCGTGCGGTCACCGAGAACGGGAAGAACGTCGTCTGCCGCCAGGCCGGCCCGCCCGGCTCGGTCATGATCGGCCCGATGACGTTGACCAGCTGCGCGAGGCTTGCCGAGGCGACCCGGTCGGCGTGATTGAGCAGCGAGATGAGCAGGCCACCGACGGTCACCGCGTCCGCGACCGAGTACACGTCCTCCAGCAGGCGCGGCGCCACCGGCCAGTCGTCGACGGTGAAGGTCCGGGACTGCTCCAGCCACCGGGACAGGTACCAGACGTTCCACTCGTCGAACGAGATGTCGATGCGCTTGTCCGAACGCCTGAGCGCGCGCACGTGGTCGGCGGTCGCCACCACCGATTCGATGAACGCGTCCATGTCGACACCCGAGGCGAGGAAGCTCGCGAGGTCACCGTCGCGCTCCTCGTAGTAGGCGTGACACGAGATGTAGTCGACGTCGTCGTACGTGTGCTCCAGGACGACGCGCTCCCACTCGCCGAACGTCGGCATACTCCGCGACGACGACCCGCACACCACCAGTTCCAGGCGCGGGTCCACCTGGCGCATCGCCTTGGCCGTCATCGAGGCGAGCTTGCCGTAGTCCTCGGCGTTGCGGTGCCCGAGCTGCCAAGGGCCGTCCATCTCGTTGCCGAGGCACCACATGGTGATCCCGAACGGCTCCTGCCTGCCGTTGGCGGCGCGCTGTGCGGTGCGTGCGGTGCCCGCCGGGACGTTCGCGTACTCGACCAGCTCGAGGGCCTCCTGCGGCCCTCGGGTGCCGAGGTTCACCGCGAGCATGAGTTCGCTGCCCACCAGCTCGAGCCAGTGCTGGAACTCGTGCAACCCGACCTCGTTCGTCTCGGTGGAGTGCCAGGCCAGATCGAGCCGGCGGGGACGTTCGGCGACCGGGCCGACACCGTCCTCCCAGTGGTACCCGGAGACGAAGTTGCCGCCCGGGTACCGGACCGTCGTCACACCGAGCTCCTTGACCAGCTCGACGACGTCGCGCCGGAAACCGTCCGGGCCGGCACTCGGGTGCCCGGGCTCGTAGATGCCGTCGTACACGTGGCGGCCGAGGTGTTCGACGAACCCGCCGAACAGCCGCCGGCGGACCGGTCCGATGGTGAAGGCCGGGTCGAGGGTGAGGTGCGCACGGGCCATGGCGGGCTCCCTGGGTGGCTGGGGTCTGGATCAGGTACCTGCCGCACGGCGCGCGCCGTGCGGCTGGACGGGCCGGGTGACGGTGGCACCGGTGGTCTTGCTGCCGAGCAACCGGTGGAAGTCCGGGAACGGGTCCGCCTCGGGACGCAGGCCCCGTGCCCGGGTGAGCGCCAGGGCCAGCAACTGCAGGGGGACCACCGCCGGCAGCACCTGCTCGGCGCGGGGTCCGCCGGCAGCACCTGCTCGGCGCGGGGTCCGCCGGCCGCCGGCAGGGCGACGGCGGCGTACGCCGGCTCCACCACGTCCCGGCCTCCGGCGCGGACGTCGAGCACCCGGGCGCCCAGCGAGCGCACGAACCTGACCAATGCGTCGGCCCGCCGGCCACGGGGATCCTGGTCGCCGACCACGACGAGCAGACTTCCCGGGCTGAGCCGCCGGTGCGGGCCGTGCAGGAACTCCTCGACGTCCCACACCTCCACCGGCAGAAGTGAGGTCTCCAGAATCTTCAGCGCGCCCTCGTCGGCGACCGGTCGCCAGACGCCCCAGGTCACCACGTGCACCGCGCCGGGCGTACCGGCCGCGGTCAGCCGCTCGGCCGCGACGCTGCCCCGAACCAGCAGGTCCGACAGCAGCTCCGGCAGCTCCCCGCCCACCGCGCGTGGGACCTGGTCATCGACGCCGTCCAGACCGCGCCCGAGCGCGAGCAGCGCCAGCACGGTCGCCGTGAAACCCTTGGTCTTGGCCCCCACGGGTTCCGGGCCGCACCCCACGTCGAGCACCGCGTCGAACGGTGGCGGGACGGCCGTCGGCTCTCCCGTGACGAGGACGGTACGCGCTCCCGCCGCCCGCGCCCGGTCCAGCACGCCGAGGGTGCCCGTGCTGCCGCCGGACTGGGACACCCCCACGACGAGCAGGTCGGGGCCGGGATCCAGGTCCGGGGCGTAGGCCGCGTCCGAGGGCACCATCGCGCGCACCTGCCGCCCGGCGGCCGCGAACGCCTCGGCGGCGATCCGGGACGCGTGATGCGACGTGCCGGAGCCGACCAGGAGCACCCGGCGCAGCAGCGACGGGTCGCCGAGGCGGACCCGCGCCCGGGCCACGGCCGGCCCGAGCACGGCACCGGCCCGACGCGCCGCGGCCGGCTGTTCCTGCACGAAACCGGCGACCGTGGCGACCCCCGTGGGCTCGGCCCTCGTCCGGCGCGCCGGGCGAGAAGAGTGCTCGTGGTCCACCCGTCAGTCCCTCCGGCCGGAATCGAGGTCGGAACCCATGATTCAGGGCGGGGCGATCCGGGACAACACGACCAGCGGGATGATCGACATCACAACTTGCCGACGTGGGGACCGCCTGGTGGTATCTCTGGTCCTCACGCCTGGTCGCCGGGGCCCCGGGGGATGCCGTCGGTGGTGTCGGCGAGACTGATGGCCCGTCGCACGAAGGGTTGGGTCCACCGTGTCCGAGGACCGCACCGAGGTCGCCGCCACACCGCCCGATCCCCGGGCGCGACGTGATGCAGCCGACCACCCGCTCGTCGGCGTCGACGTCGGCGGCACCAAGACGCACGTCGCCGTCGTCGGCCCCGACGGTGAGCGGCGCGACGTGGTGGTTCCTTCCGCCGACTGGCGCCGGGGGTCGCTCTTCTCCGATCCGACCAACCACGACCGGCTCGCCGCCCTCGTCCGCGAGGTGGCCCCGGAACACCGCCAGCCCCGGGTCGTCGTCGGCCTGCACGGCCTGGACACGGCCGAGCAGCGCGCCGTCGCCACCGCCGAGCTGACCGCGCGCCTGCCCGGCTCGGTCCGCGTCGTCAACGACGCGGAACTGCTCGGGCCGGCCGCCGGGCTGGAGCACTGTCTGCAGCTCATCGTCGGCACCGGCGCGATCGCCATCGGAACCGACGACCGGGGAACGGTCGTCACCGCCGACGGGTACGGCGCCCTGCTCGCCGATGACGGCAGCGCCCCCGCTCTGGTCCGCGACACCGTGCGCCGAGGGCTGCGGCTGGCCGACGAGGGCGGCCCTGACGCGGCCACCGCCGATCCGGCGATGGCCCTGCTCTGCGCGGCGTACGACGTCCGGACGCCGGCGGAGCTGGCGCTGGCGGTGTCCGAGGAGGGCCCGTACGCCTGGGGGCGGCACGCGAAGCTGGTGTTCGACGCGCTGCACCAGGGTTCACCGGTCGCCCGCGCGGTCGTCGAGGAGGCCGCGGACGTCCTGGCCCGCAACCTGGCGGCCGTGCGGCGGCGCGGCGCGCGCGGATCGGACGTCGTCGGCGCCGGCGGGGTGCTCACTGCGCAGCCCTCGCTGCAGACCCGGATACGGCAACGGTTGCGGGTACACGCGCCGGAGCTGACCCTGCGGGTGCTCACCAATCCCCCGGTCGACGGTGCCCTCGTCCTCGCCGCGCGACAAGCCCCGACCACCGAAGGAGCCGCCTGATCATGACCCCGCCCACCAC
>NZ_SMJY01000280.1:0-5861 GCF_004348355.1 Micromonospora sp. KC721
CCGCAGCTCCGATCAGCGGTACGGCAACAGGGCTGGTCATTAGGTCAGGGCCTGGGTGTTCATGCCCGGAGACCAATCGTCACTGCGACTATACCGTCAGGGGCTCAGGGGCACAACCAGTCCGGGCTATGGGGGGACAAGGCTTTGCGGCATGACGATCGATCCGCGCTCGCACACGCCGGTCTACGTGCAGCTCGCCGACATCCTGCGTGAGCAGATCGAGGCGGGCGAGCTGGCACCGGGCTCGGCACTGCCCAGCGAGGCGCGGATGACTCAGGAGTACGGCGTCGGGCGGGAGGCGGTCCGAATGTCGATCTCCCTGCTCCGCTCCGAGGGTTTGGTCAACACGGTGCGTGGACACGGGAGCTATGTCCGTGAACTGCCCCAGCGACGGCAGGTCGAAGTGCCGCCGGGCGGGTCGGTGATCGCACGGATGCCGAGCGGCAGGGAGCGCCGGGTGATGCAGCTCGACGAGGGCGTACCCGTGTTGGAGATTCGCGACGCGAAGGGCGACATCGAGGTCATGGCCGGCGACGAGGTCGAGCTGACCCGCCCGCCGGACTGACCTCCGGCCGGCAGACGACCCGGGATGATGATTGCTATCGACCATCCTGAATACTGCCAGGATGCCCGACCTACCCGACCCCTATACGATCCGGCACTTCTCGCAGGGAAACCCCGCCGGCCCCACCCAGGACGACGTACCCGCCCTGCTGCGCCGGCTCGCCGACACCATCGAAGACCTCGGCCCGGTATGGATCCAGGACATCGTCCTACACAACGAGATCACCGCCGAGGGCGACTATTACTCGTTCACGGTCTACTACCACGAGGAATCCGACTGACCACCCCGCCCACCCCCTGATCCGCTCCACTTGCGCCAAATAGGCGTGTCCGGAAGCCCCGACACCGCGACATGCGGCATACGGAGTGGATCAAGGCGAGGGTCTGCCGCTAGTGCCGGCGGGGAGTATCCGGTGAACAGCGCCAGGACGGCGAGGGCAGTGGCGGCGAGCAGGCCGACGGCGGCCCCCTGACCGACCCGCTTCGTCCGGGCGTTGCGGCTCAGCAGCCAGGCGAGCGTGCCGGTCAGCGGCAGCAGGCAGCAGCCGGCGCCCGCGTAGTAGAAGGTCCATTCGGCCGGTGAGTCGTTACCGACGAACACAGCCGGCAGGATCTCCGTTCTCCCCACCGCGTCACTCTTGCAGGTTCGGACGACGCCACCCACGATGATCCACACCAGTTGCGGGAAATAGCGGTGTCCGGCACACCACGACACCGCCACATTCCGCACTTGGAGTGGATCACCAGGCATCGGACGTGGCAGCGGAGCTTCCCGGCTTCTGGTACGGCGATGATCCGGACGGGCAGTCGCGGCGAGCCGTTGGACGGCGGAAAGGCAGATCGAGTGATCTCACCAACCGTGGCGCGGACCGGGAACCAGCCGACGACCGGGCACGCGGTCGTCCTCATCACCGGGGTCCAGGCCGCCGGGAAATCGACCGTCGCGCAGTCGCTCGCCGAACGGCTGCCCCGATCCGTGCACGTACGGGGCGATTTCTTCCGACGCATGATCGTGGCCGGTCGCGCCGAGATGACGCCCGATCCCACCGACGAGGCGCTCCGGCAGCTTCGACTGCGGTACCAGCTGACGGCTCAGGTGAGCGACGCGTACTTCGACGCCGGCTTCACCGTCGTCACCCAGGACGTCATCCTGGGCGACGAGCTCGCCCGGATGACGACGCTGATCCGGGCACGCCCCCTGCTCGTGGTCGTACTCGCCCCGTCGACCGAGGCCATCGCGGCCCGCGAGGCCGGTCGAGGCAAGACCGCGTACGGCACCTGGGCCATCGAACAGCTCGACGGTGTGTTGCGGCACCAGACGCCCCGGATCGGGCTCTGGCTCGACACGTCCCGGCAGACGCCAGCCGAGACCGTGGAAGAGATCCTCGCCCGCGCTTGGACGGAGGCCGTGATCTCGCCCGGAGGAAGCTCGGGCGGCAACGCCGACAGGACGATCAGCTAGCCGGACGGCCGGTACAACACCACCGCATCCCGCATCTGAAGTGGATCAGTAGTGGCTTACTCGCCGGTCGGGCCACCGGCCAGTTCCACCACGATGTCCAGGTGCCCGAGATGGCGGGCGTACTCCTGCACGAGGTGGAACAGCACCCGTTCCAGCGACGCCGGGTCGGCACCGTCCCAGCGCTCGCCGGGTGCCCCGACCGCGGCGAGTTCACTGCCCTCCACCACTGCCCGCGTGTGCCTGCCCTGCGCGCGGAGCGCGGTTAGCAGGTCGTGCCGGGTCTCCTCCGGTGCGACGTACCACCGGTCCTCGCGCCGGTCGCCCCACGGGTCGCCGACGTCGCGCCCCTGAAAACCCCACTCGATCCACCGAAGTTCCACGTAACGCAGGTGCTTGACCAGCTCCAGCGGGGTCCAACCGGAGGGCAACACGCTGCGGCGTACGTCGTCCTCGGTCAACGCGGACACCTTCGCCACCACGCTCGTTCGGAAGTAGTCGAGGTACCGCAGGAACACCTCGGTACGGTGTGCGGCCGGGACGGTGGGCGAAGGAAACGCGACGGTCACCGGACCAGTATCCGCAGGGGCTTCCCGCCACGTGCGCCGAGCGGCGGTGTCCGGTAGCTCTTGACACCGCCACTTGCCGCAAACGAGTGGATCAACCAGGTTGTCGCCCCCGCGCGGAGCCCCGCCGACCTAACTGGATGGCGTCTTGATGCTCTCGATGATGCGGGCGAAGCCTTCCCTTCCATGACCTGCGTCGATCTGGCGTCGGATGAGGCGCTGGACCATGGCGACCGCCTCGGTACTGATGCCCGCATCGGTACTGGCGGTAAGGATGTCGCCGAGATCGGAGAACTCCAGGCTCTGCTGCCCGTCGACGGTGTAGTCCCCACCGTCGATGACTGCGGCGTACTCCTCGAAGCCGCCGGTCATCGCGGTCAGCCAGGGTGCGGCCATGGCAGCGAACTCGCGCGCCGGCACGCCGGCGGACGCGACCATGGCGGCACCGTGCATGAAACCGGCGAACATGACGTACATGCCCGCGAGCAGGGCGAGGTCGTACAGGGACGCCAGACCGGCGTCGTCACCGAAGTAGGTACTGGTGCCCCACAGGTCGAGCAGCGGCTGGTACCGGTTGAAGGCATCGGCCGACCCACTGTAGAGAAGTGAGGATCCAGGCTGACCGATCATGTCCGGTACGGCCAGGATGCCTCCGTCCAGGTACGCGATCCCGGCAGCGGCGGCCCATGCGGCCAACTCCCGCGACTGAGCCGGTGTCGTCGTGGTCACGTTGACCAACGTCCGTCCTGCCAATTCCGCAACGATCGGATCCAGCACCTCGTGGACCGACGCGTGGTTCAGCAGGCATGCGACAACCAGCGGGCTTGCCCGCACCGCGTCACCTGGCGAGGCGGCGGCTTGCGCACCCTGCGCGACGAGGTCGTCCGCCTTCCCCGGCGAACGGTTCCACACCGTTGTCGCATGTCCGGCCTTCACCAGGGCAGCCGCGAGCGCGCCACCCATCGCCCCCAGCCCGAGGACACTGACGTGAGCACTGTTGATCGCTGTCATTTCTTGAGCCCCTTCTCGTCTTCGTCGCTCGGTTGAATCCTTTCCGCCACAAGTAGAGTTGGCCAGTACGGACTAATTAGTCAGGTACTAACTCGCAGGTAAGTGCCCCTGGAGGGAGGCCGATGGCAACATCAGCACGACGTGGTCCCTATTTCTGCGGCATCGACGCGGCGATGGACGTGGTGGCCGGCAAGTGGAAGTCGCTGATCCTCTGGGAGCTGCACCACCACCGGACACGCCGGTTCGCCGAACTTCGACGCGGCCTTCCGGGCGTCAGCGAGAAGATGCTGATTCAGCATCTGCGGGAGATGGAGGAGGACGGCCTCGTACATCGTGAGGTGTACCGCGAGGTGCCGCCAAAGGTCGAGTACTCCCTGACAGAGCACGGCGTCTCGCTCAATGCCGCCCTGGCCACGCTGGGCGAGTGGGGCACCGAACGCATCCAGCGGATCGGGGCCGAGAAGGTATCCGTGGAAGCCGTCGGGTCAGGCGCGCCGCACCCGCGGCGATCAACTTGATCCACCCCGCTTGCGCAAGGTGAGGGTGTCCGGAAGCTCTGACACCGCGACTTGCCGCAAACGGAGTGGATCAGCCAGGGTCAGTGGATCAACCAGGGTCAGTGGTTGAACAAGGGTCAGACGTTGAAGCGGAACTCCACCACGTCGCCGTCCTGCATGACGTACTCCTTGCCCTCGATCCGGACCTTGCCGGCCGCCTTGGCCGCCGCCATCGATCCGGCCTCGACCAGGTCGTCGTAGGAGACGACCTCGGCCTTGATGAAGCCGCGCTGGAAGTCGCTGTGGATTACGCCGGCGGCCTCCGGGGCGGTCGCGCCGACCGGGATGGTCCAGGCCCGCGCCTCCTTGGGGCCGGCCGTGAGGTACGTCTGGAGCCCGAGGGTACGGAACCCGACCCGGACGAGCTGGTTCAGGCCCGGCTCGTGCTGGCCGATCGACTCCAGCAGCTCGCGGGCCTCATCCTCGGGCAGGTCCACCAGCTCGGACTCGATCTTGGCGTCCATGAAGACAGCCTCGGCGGGGGCGACCAGCGCGCGCAGCTCGTCGAGAAACTCCGCGTTGGCCAGCTCGGCCTCGTCGACGTTGAAGACGTACAGGAACGGCTTCGTGGTGAGCAGGTGCAGCTCGCGCAGATGCTCCAACTCGATCTTGGCGGCGGCGGCCCCGGCGTACAGGGTGGTGCCGCCGTCGAGGACCTCCACGGCGGCCTTGGCGGCGGTGACGGCGGCGGCCCGGTCCTTGCGGAGCTTGGCCTCCTTCTCCAACCGGGGCAGCGCCTTCTCCAGGGTCTGCAGGTCGGCGAGGATCAGCTCGGTGTTGATCGTCTCGATGTCGTCGGCCGGAGAGACCTTGCCGTCGACGTGCACCACGTTCGGGTCGGAGAAGGCACGCACCACCTGGCAGATCGCCGAGGCGTCGCGGATGTTCGCCAAAAACGCGTTGCCCCGACCCTGCCCCTTGGACGCGCCGCGCACCAGGCCGGCGATGTCGACGAACGACACCGGCGCGGGCAGCACCTTCTGCGAGGAGAAGATCTCGGCGAGCGTGGCCAGCCGCCCGTCCGGCAGCCCGACGACGCCGACGTTGGGCTCGATGGTGGCGAACGGATAGTTCGCCGCGAGCACGTCGTTCTTGGTCAGCGCGTTGAACAGGGTGCTCTTGCCGACGTTGGGCAGGCCGACGATGCCGATGGTGAGACTCACGACCAGCCAGCTTACGCGCCCCGCCGTCCGTACCCGGCAGGCAGGCCCGAGCCGGGACCGGACAGGTGGCCACCGGTCAGCCGACCAGCCGCCACCAGCCCGCCCCGTCGGCCGCGACCTCGCCGAGCGCCCCGTCCGGCAGGTCGGCGACGGCGGCCAGCGGCAGGGTGAACCGGTGCGCGGCGGCCGGCCCGGCCGCGTACGACTCGCCGAGCATCCAGCGCACCTCGTCGACCGTCCAGCCCAGCCCGCGCCGGCCGGCGATCTCGCGGACCAGCCGCAGCCCGGGGCGCGTGTCGTCGTCGTAGAACCGCATGCACCAGTGGTGCGCCCACATGCCCAACGCGCGCAGCCCGGCCGGGTCGAGCGAGCCGGCGAGCCGGCCGCACGCCGTGTCGGCGAAGGGCCGCCCCGGGTCACCCATCCGGTCCCGCTCGATCGCCCCGTACGCCGCCGGCGCCACCGCCCGCATCCGGTCGTAGAAGCCCTGCACCACCGCACGGTCCAGCCGCGCCCGCCCCGACCGCATCAGCGAGCACCC
>NZ_SMJY01000281.1:0-5852 GCF_004348355.1 Micromonospora sp. KC721
GTCCGGCCCCTTCCGTAACGTCAGAGGACTGTGACACCCTGCGAGGTGGGTGACCAGTAGACGGGGGTTCTGGTGGCGGTGGCCGACACGGGCCAGGGAACGGCCGGCGCCCGCCGACCGGCACGCTGGCTGCTCATTCTCTATGCGATCTGCCTGCTGGTGGCGGTGTCGACAGCCGCGCCGGAGCCAGCCTCCGCCGGGGGTGGCATCTCGGCCACCCGGCTCACCGCTCTCTTCGACCACTACGGCGACACGTCCGGTACGTGGACCGGAGCCGACCGCACGACCTCCGTGCGCCTCCCCGACGGCCGGCTGCTCTGGCTCTTCTCCGACACCTTCCTCGGCCCGGTCGCCTCGGACGGCTCCCGCCCCCGCGCCGCGCCGTTCGTCCACAACTCGGCGATCGTGCAGCATGGCGACCAACTGCGGGAGACCCGGCACGGCGGCACCGCCGAGAACCCCCGCCCCCTGATCCCCGCACCAGCCGGGGAGTTCTTCTGGATCGGCGACGCGCAGGTCGTCGGCGACACCCTCCAGGTGCTGGTCAACCGCTACCGCCGGACCGGCGCCAGCCCGCTGGACCACGCCCTGCTCGGCACCGCGCTGGCAAACTTCGCGCTGCCCACGCTCACTCCCACCGCGGTCCGGCCGCTGCCGCTGGACGCACGGATCGCCTGGGGCTCCACCCTGCTACGCGACGGCGGGCACACCTACATCTACGGCACGGAGGCGGCCGGCGAAGCGAAGTTCGCCCACGTGGCCCGGGTACGCGGCGACGACCTCGACGGCGCGTGGGAGTTCTGGACCGGCGCCAGCTGGGACACCAACCAGCATGCCTCCGCCCGGGTACTCAGCGGTGTCGGTACCGCGTACGGGGTGCAGCGGATCGACGGACGCTACGTCCTGGTGACCCACGAGAACAACCTGGTCTTCAGCGCCGACCTGGTGGCCTACACCGCCGGCTCGCCGACCGGCCCGTTCGACGGCCCGGACTACCTCCACCGGGCCCCGGAGACCGCCGCCGGCCACCTCGTCTACGACGCCGACCTGCATCCTGACCTGGCCCGCCCCGGCAAGCTGCTCGTCTCGTACAACGTCAACAACGTCGACGACGCCGTCACCTACGCCGACGCGGGCGTCTACCGTCCTCGCTTCGTGGAGGTGGACTGGCCCCGCCCCCGCCCCAACCGGGCTGAGGTGCCTCCCGCGCCGGCGGGCCTCACCGCCCAGGCCGGCGGGGCCGGCACCGCCGAGCTGAGCTGGCCCGCCGTACGCGCCGACGGTAGGCCGCGCTACCAGGTCCACCGGCGAGACGTCACCGCTGGACAGACGCACTTCGTGCGCATCGGCGAGCCCTCGACCGTTCCCCGCTTCTCCGCCGATTTCCTGGTCAATCAGCACGCGTACGAGTTCCGGGTGACCACGGTGGGCCGACACGGCGAGAGCCGGCCCTCACCGCCGGCCCGGATGACCGCCACCGTGCCGCCCCCACCTCCACCGACCGGTCTGCGGGCCGAGCCCGGCCGCTCCGGTGACGTCGCCCTCAGCTGGGATCCGGTTCCCTTCGTCCAGCTCTTCCGGGTCCGGCAGCGCGACCTCACCACGGGCGTGCAGACACTGGTCGGCACTTTCACCGGCACCCACGCCACCGTCGAGTTCCTCCGGCACGGCCGTACATACGAGTTCACCGTCGTCGCGGTTGGCGGTGGCGGCGACAGCCCTCCCGCACCGCCGGTCCGAGCCATCGCGGTGGTGACACCCCCGGCGGCCCCGCCCGGTCTGACCGCGGCGGCCCGGCCCGACGGCACCGTCCATCTGACCTGGCGGTCGCTGGGTGCCGGAGTTACCTACCGGGTGTACCGCCGCGACCTCCGCCGGGGCGACCAGGCGTTCGGCCCGCCGGCGCTGGAGGCCGGCACAAGCCACATCGCCCAACTGCTGGAGCACGGCCACGACTACGAGTTCGTGGTCAGCGCGGTGAACAGCGGCGGCGAAGGGTTACGCACCGCGCCGGTACGGGTCCGCGCCGATTTGGCCCCACCCAACGCCGCCCCCCGCGACCTGCGGGCCGAGGCGCAGCCGGGCAGCGTCAAGCTAACCTGGCGGCCGGCCGCGCCAGATGGCTGGCACCGGATCTACCGGCGCGACCTCACCGCCGGGGAACGCGACTTCGCCGAGGAGCCGATTCCCGCCCAAGGCGGCCAGGCGGTGATCACCCGCCTGCGCAACGGCCACGAGTACGAGTTCGCGGTGGCGGCCCTGAACCCGGCCGGCGCCGGGCCGCGCAGCGCACCGGTCCGCGTCACCCCCCAACTGCCCGCGCCGACCAACCTCGAGGCGACCGCCGGCGGGACCGGAGACGTCCGGTTGAGCTGGCGCTCGGTCGGGCCCGGCCTCGCCTACCGGGTGCAGCTACGAGACGTCACGGCCGGCGAGAGTTGGCGGACCGACCCCGTCCCGGTCCTCGCCACCCGGCACACCGCGGTGCTGCTGACCCGCGGCCACCGGTACGAGTTCCGCATCGTCGCCACCGACGGAAGCACCGACGGCCCGCCGAGCGAGACCGTCGCTGTGCAGGTGCGGTTAGCCGGCTAGCCCTCGTCAACCCGCCAGTCGATGAGCAGGTGCTGACCGATCGGATCAGCTGCTGCCGGTGCCAGTGCAGCAGCCCTCGCGCGTACGCCTGCACCAACGCCTCGGCGGGGGTGCCGCCCCGCCAGGGCGCGGACGTCGGCGGTGGCTGCTGCCCCGGTCAGCCGCACCGCGACTCGGTCGTCCAGCTGGGCACGGGTCCATTCCCGGTCGGCCCGCAGCGTTCCCGCCCGGTCCAGCCACCCGCCGCCGTATGCCAGCACGCGATCGCCTACCCGTACGGAGTGTCACTGCGACACGCCGGAGCGACGCGCAGGGGCGCGCCGAGCGACACGTGTGCGCGGAATGGCCGGGCGCACAGTGCCGAGCGGTCCGGACGTTGGTTACCGTAGTTGTCTCCCGGGGGTCGGCAACCCCCCCTTGTGGTACGTCCCGATCGAGGTGGCTGTGACCCTTTACGGCGACAAACGTCTCTCCGACGACCGGCCCACGGTGCAGGTCACCGCGGTGACCTGGCCCGGTGACGACGCACCGGAGCCGGCGGGCACTTCCGCGGCCCCGGCCGGTGGCGCACGGTCGCGCCGCACGAAGCTGCTGCTCGCCGGTGGGCTGACCGTGACGGTGCTGGCCGGCGTCGGCCTCACCGGCGCCTGGGCCTACGCCGGCGATGTCCCCCGGGGCACGAGCGTGCTCGGCACCGAACTCGGCGGCCGCAGCAGGGCTGACGCGGCCAAGGAACTCCGCGCCGCGCTGGAACGCCGGGCGGCGGCGCTGAGCGCTCCACTGACCGTCGTGGTCGGCGAGAACCGGGCCGAGATCAACCCGGCCGACGTGGGCCTGACCGTAAACGTGGACGCCACGGTGGCCGCCGCGGCGAAGGCCGACGCGGACCCGATGAGCCGGCTGGTCGGCTCCCGTACGGTCGAACCGGTGGTGACCGTCGACTCCGCCAAGCTCGACGCCGCGCTGCGCAAGGTGCTGGGCAAGCAGGGCCGGGAGATGACCATGCCGGCGATCATCTTCACCGGCACCACCCCGAAGCCGGTGTACCCGAAGCCCGCCCTCTCCCTGGACCCGGAGCGGTCCGCCGAGGTTGTGCGGGCCGGTTGGCTCGCGCAGGAACCGGTGACCGTTCCGTTGGTGGAGAAGGCTCCCGCGACCACCCGCGAGGAGGTGGACCGGCTGGTGGCCGAGCTGGCCGAGCCGGCCGTCGCCGCCCCGGTGACGCTGACGACCGACAAGGGTTCGGTGCGCATCCCGCCGGCCGCGATCGCCCGTAGCCTGCGTTTCTCCGCCGACGACGCCGGCAAGCTGACTCCCCGGGTGGACGTCAAGCGGCTCCGCGACGCCCTCGGCGACAAGCTGGCGAAGATCGAGGTGCAGCCGAAGGACGCGACGCTGAGCATCTCCGGCGGCAAACCGAAGGTCGTGCCGGGGCGGGCCGGCCAGCAACTCGACCCGGCGGCCCTCGGCCCGGCCCTGCTCGCCGTGCTGCCGAAGACGCAGGGCCGGACGGTCACCGCGACGCTGAAGACGGCCGAGCCGGAGCTGACCGAGGAGAAACTGGCCAGCCTCGGCATCAAGGAGCGGGTCTCCACCTTCACGACCCGGTTCCCCGGTGGTCTCTCCTCGCCGCGCAGCCAGAACATCATCCAAGCCGCCAAGGAGGTCGACGGCACGGTGGTGAAGCCGGGTCAGACGTTCTCACTGAACGGGCACACCGGCGAGCGTGGCTACGCCCAGGGCTACAAGGACGCCCCGGTGATCCTCAACGGCAAGTTGGTCCCGGGGGTGGGCGGCGGCGTCTCGCAGTTCACCACCACGCTGTTCAACGCCACCTACTACGCGGGGCTCGAGGACGTCGAGCACAAGCCGCACTCGTACTACTTCAGCCGCTACCCGGCGGTGATCGAGTCAACCATCTTCTGGCCTGATCTGGACTTCAAGTTCCGCAACAACACCCCGCACGGGGTTCTCCTCGACACCTCGTGGACGTCCAGCACGATCACCGTGTCGGTCTGGAGCACCAAGATCTACGACAGCGTCAAGACCGAGTACGGACCCCGCCGGAACATCACCAAGCCGAAGACGGTCCACCTGGAGCCCGGCCCGACGTGCATCGCCGCCGCGGGTAGCGACGGATTCACCCAGGACGCCTTCCGGGTCATCAAGAAGGACGGCAAGGTGGTGAAGCGGGAGAGGTTCACCTGGACCTACGATGCCGAGCCCCGCTTCATCTGCGGTCCCAAGCCGTCCTGACCGCAGGCCACGCAGAAGCCCCGCCGGCGATCAGCCGGCGGGGCTTCTGCGTGTCGTACGGGCTCAGGGCTGCGCCTCGGCCAGTCCTTGCCGTACGCCGGCCGCGTCGCGATCGGTGCCGTAGACCGGGGTGTCGGGCTGCTGTCGCCAGCTCTCGTCGAGGGTGCCGGCGTCGACGGGGTCGAACCCGAGCGCGTCGACCAGCTGCATGACCACCTGCTTGGCTTCGGCGTCGTCCCCGGCGACCGGCAGCGCGATCCGACCGGGGGAGCCGGCGGGGCGCCCATTGTCCATCAGATGCCGCGCCTGGATGTTGTTGAATGCCTTGACCACCCGGGCGCCCTTGAGGTGGTCAGCGGTCCAGCGGCTGGAGCTGAGACTGCGGTCGATCAGCTCGGCAATGTCGCCGTCACGCTGGGGGTAGTAGTTGTTGGCGTCGACGACCACCTTGCCGTCGAACAGCTCCGCCGGGAGTTGGGTCACGGCGAACAGTGGGATCGCCACGACCACCAGGTCGGCGTCCTGTACCGCGTCTTCCAGGGTGCCGGCGGTGGCACCGGTCTCCTGAGCCAGGCCGGTGAGGCTCTGCGGCCCCCGCGAGTTGGTGATGGTGACGTCGTGGCCCAGGGCGCACAGCCGCCGGGCGAGCGTCCCACCGATGTTCCCTGAGCCGATGATTCCGATCTTCATGGCCACTCCTGCCTCCGCCGGTCCCGGCGGTCAGTTCCCGGTCCGTACGGCAAGCAGGTACCCCAACCGGCCCGCCCCGATCCTCTAGGAGGCGTACGCCACGTCACTCGCTCGTGGCTGGTGTTTTCGGTGGGGAATGCAGTTCAGGGCCACCCCCGGCCGGGGGTGGCCCTGAACTATGAAAATTGTCCGGCGGTGTCCTACTCTCCCACACCCTCACGAGTGCAGTACCATCGGCGCTGGAGGGCTTAGCTTCCGGGTTCGGAATGTTACCGGGCGTTTCCCCTCCGCCATGACCGCCGTAACACTAT
>NZ_SMJY01000282.1:0-5824 GCF_004348355.1 Micromonospora sp. KC721
GGGGAGGGGTCGGTGTCAGTGGGCGTGTTTGCGACGGGCGGCGGTACGGGCGCGCTGCGTCTGGTCGAGGACGACCTTGCGGATGCGCACGGCGGCCGGGGTGACCTCGACGCACTCGTCCTCGCGGCAGAACTCCAGCGCCTGCTCCAGCGACAGCTTGCGCGGCGGGATCAGCTTCTCGGTCTCGTCGGAGGTCGACGCCCGCATGTTGGTGAGCTTCTTCTCCTTGGTGATGTTGACGTCCATGTCGTCGGAGCGGGAGTTCTCCCCGACGATCATGCCCTCGTACACCTCGGTGGTCGGCTCGACGAAGAGTTGCCCGCGCTCCTGCAGGTTGATCATGGCGAAGGAGGTGACCGCGCCCGCCCGGTCGGCGACCAGCGAGCCGTTCTGCCGGGTCCGCAGCTCGCCGAACCACGGCTCGTACGACTCGAACACGTGGTGCAGGATGCCGGTGCCCCGGGTGTCGGTGAGGAACTCGGTGCGGAAGCCGATCAGGCCGCGCGCCGGCACGAGCCACTCCATCCGGATCCAGCCGGTGCCGTGGTTGACCAACTGCTCCATCCGGCCCTTGCGGGTCGCGAGGAGCTGGGTGATCGCGCCCAGGTACTCCTCCGGGGCGTCGATGGTCAGCCGCTCCACCGGCTCGCAGGTCCTGCCGTCGATCTCCCGGGTGACGACCTGCGGCTTGCCGACGGTGAGCTCGAACGACTCGCGGCGCATCTGCTCGACCAGGATGGCCAGCGCCAGCTCGCCGCGGCCCTGCACCTCCCAGGCGTCCGGCCGCTCGGTGGGCAGGACCCGCAGTGACACGTTGCCGACCAGCTCCTTGTCGAGCCGGTCCTTCACCATCCGGGCGGTGACCTTGGCGCCCTTGACCCGGCCGACCAGCGGCGAGGTGTTGGTGCCGATGGTCATCGAGATGGCCGGCTCGTCGACGGTGATCAGCGGCAGCGGTACCGGGTTCTCCGCGTCGGCGAGGGTCTCACCGATCATGATCTCCGGGATGCCGGCGACGGCGATGATGTCGCCCGGCCCGGCGGAATCGGCGGGCTTGCGCTCCAGGCCCTCGGTCATCAGCAACTCGGAGATGCGGACCCGCTGCGTGTTGCCGTCGGTGCGGCACCAGGCCACCGTCTGGCCCTTGGCGATGGTGCCCTGGCGGACCCGGCACAGCGCGAGCCGGCCGAGGAACGGCGAGGCGTCGAGGTTGGTGACGTGTGCCTGCAGCGGCGCGTTCTCGTCGTACGCGGGCGGCGGGATGGTGTCCAGCAGGGTGCGGAACAGCGGTTCCAGGTTGTGGCTGTCGTCCGGCACCGCGCCGTCGGCGGGCTGGGTCAGCGAGGCGATGCCGTCGCGGGCGCAGGCGTAGACGATCGGGAAGTCGATCTGCTCCTCATCGGCGTCCAGGTCGAGGAAAAGTTCGTAGGTGTCGTCCACGACCTCCTTGATCCGGGCGTCCGGCCGGTCCACCTTGTTGATCACGAGGATGATCGGCAGCCGGGCGCGCAGCGCCTTGCGGAGCACGAAACGGGTCTGCGGCAGGGGGCCCTCGCTGGCGTCGACCAGCAGCACCACCCCGTCGACCATGGTCAGGCCCCGCTCGACCTCGCCGCCGAAGTCGGCGTGCCCCGGGGTGTCGATGATGTTGATGGTGACCGGCTCGGAACCGTCGGCCGGCATGTACCGCACGCCGGTGTTCTTGGCCAGGATGGTGATGCCCTTTTCCCGCTCGAGGTCCATCGAGTCCATGACGCGCTCGGTTACCTCGCCACGGGCGCCGTAGGCGCCGGCCTGCCGCAACATGGCGTCGACCAGGGTCGTCTTGCCGTGGTCGACGTGGGCGATGATGGCGACGTTGCGGAGGTCGGTGCGAAGCTGCATACCCTCCATACTCCTGTCTGCGGTTGCCGGGGCGCGTGCCGGGGTCATTCCCCCGGGACCGCCCGGATCTCTGCCGAAGCTGCTGTTCCGACCGTTTCTGCGGCAGACATGCTGGCCCCTGGTGGTGCCGGGGGCCGGAGGCACGGGCTGCCGACGCGCCGCAGGGCCGGCCGACCCGGGTGCTCCACCAGGTCGCCGTGACGGGCGTCACGGGCGACGTCGTGGTGATCGTCGGTCGGCTGGTACCGGGAGCGGCACCCTGCTGCTGGTCGGCTTCCTAGCGTACGCGGACTCGGCCCGGCTCGTCCGGGCGCTGTGGGTGATCCCGGCGGTCGTGACCCGCGACACACCGCGTCATCCGCGCCGAGTGGGCCGGTGCGGGCGTACGCCGGGCGTGGCCACGGGGCCATGGATCGCCCTCACGGCCGGACGATGGAACGCCGTGAGGCCCTTTTCCTCACCCTTCGCAGTGGGCGGGAGGGTGCCTGCTTCTCCATTCGGCCGCCTCAGGTGCTGCTCCCAGCGGCCTCTCAGGTTCGAGCCATCTGAAGATAGCCCCTTTGACCTGGGAATTTACCTGTCTCAACGGATAGCGTGCGGATAAGCCCGACGATGTGCACTCCAACGGTCGGGCCGCCTCCGGACCGAAACCCCGCTACGCGCAGTTACTGCCTGCCCGGCCGGTGACCCTGACTTTGACAGCAGCCGGCGTCGCGGGGGCGGCTGCGGAAGGGGGACTCCATGACCATTGCCCCGGCCAACCTGCTGGCCGTCCGCCGGCTCCTGCTGAACACGTTGAACGTCGACCCGGGCAGGACCCGCGACGAGGACCTGGAACCCGCCGAGGTCGGCATCGTCGGCGATCCGGCGCACCGGGGCGGCTACCACTGCGGCTCGGACCGGGTGGTCGCCGGCGACTACTCGGTCGTCGAGTCGCCGCGGGACTCCGCCGGCCTGGCCCTGTACGCCTCGGCCCTGGACGTCGGCCAGTTCCGGGTGCAGTCCGGTGGCCGCACCCACAACCTGCAGACCTTCTCCACCTGGTGCGTCGCCCAGTGCGTGGCGAACACCCCGGACAGCCGCGACATCCGCGAGATCATCTACTCCCCTGACGGGAGGGTGGTCCGCCGGTGGGACCGGCTCGGCAAGCGCGCCACCGGCGACAGCTCGCACCTGTGGCACACCCACTTCAGTTTCTTCCGCGACTCGACCAAGGCGAACCGGGACCAGACCCCGCTGTTCCGCCGCTACCTGACCACCATCGGACTGCTGGAGGACAACGACATGACCCTTGAAGAGCACGCCTGGCTGGACGCCGTCCACAAGGCCCTGACCGCGTTGGACGGTCGCAACTCGATCGGCCAGATCTACACCCGGATGGCGTTGGGCGAGGACCACACGAACCCGTCGTACGTGAGCCCCCACCCGACGCTGCGGTCGTTGGCCGCCCAGCTCACCGCGCTGCAGAGCGCGTTGGCCACGCTGTCGACCAAGGACTTCACCGACGAGCCGGCCATCATCCAGGGCGTACTCGCCGGCCTCAAGCCGGAGAGCATCGCGGCGGCGATCCCGCCGACCATGGCCAAACAGGTCGCCGACGAACTGGCCCGGCGCCTGGTGGCGTGACCGCACGGTTACGGCCGGACCCGACCGGCCGTAACCGGACACGCGCAGTGGCGGCGACCGGACCGGCCGCCGCCACCGGCACGGACTACAGCGGACGGACGTTGTCCGCCTGCGGACCCTTCTGACCCTGGGTCACGTCGAACTCGACCTTCTGCGCCTCGTGCAGCTCCCGGTAACCGCTGCTGGCGATCGCCGAGTAGTGGACGAAGACGTCGGGCCCCCCGCCGTCCTGCTCGATGAAGCCGAAGCCCTTTTCCGAGTTGAACCACTTGACCGTGCCGGTTGCCATGCATCTCTCCCTGTTCACATCGGGTGACCCCCCGCCGCGGCGGACGATCCCCCTGTTCCACCCCGACAGTAACCGGCCGATCCCCATTTTGGCGGCTGAAGTGCCGCAAGGCTGTCAGGAGAAAACGTCGCGCGTCGCGGCGGAAACGGAGCGACGGGCAGCCGGGTCGGGCATGCTCGACCGGTGAACGGACAGAGCACGGCGGCGCTGGCCGTCCTGAAGCGGGAAATCGAGGCTCCGGGCGACGGGTTGGACCGCCTCCGGCTGGCCCCCACCCCGTTCGTGCCCGAAGTGTCCCTGCACCTGGCCGAGGATGCGATCGTCTGGTGGGCCCGGATGGAGGCGGCGGCCGGGCGTGCCCTGCCGCCGCCCTACTGGGCGTCGGTCTGGCCGGGCGGGCAGGCGCTCGCCCGGCACCTGCTCGACCATCCCGAACTGGCCTCGGGACGCCGCGTGCTCGACCTGGGTGCCGGCTCCGGCCTGGTGGCCATCGCCGCCGCGCTGGCCGGCGCCGCCCGGGTCGTCGCCAACGACATCGACCCGTACGCGGTCGCGGCGGTGACCGTCAACGCCCGCGCCAACGGGGTGGCGGTGGCGGTGACCGGGGGCGATCTGCTCGACGGTGACGCCGCCGGCGTCGACCTGCTGCTGGCCGGGGACGCCCTCTACGACGGCGCACTCGCCGGGCGGATGTTGCCGTTCCTGCACCGGGTCGCCGCCTCCGGCGTGGAGGTGCTGGTCGGTGATCCCGACCGGGGGCACCTGCCGGCCGCCGGGCTGGAGGTGGTGGCAAGCTACCCGGTGCCCACCACCGAACCCTCCGTCGACTCGCCGGTCCGCCGGGTCCAGGTGTTGCGGCCCCGCTGACCGGCGAGAGACCGCAGACCGGCAGCTACCAGCCGCGGGCGCGCCACTGGGGCAGTGACGGCCGTTCCGCACCGAGGGTGCTGTCCTTGCCGTGCCCCGGGTAGAACCAGGTCTCGTCCGGCAGCCGGTCGAACAGTCTGTGCTCCACGTCGTCGACGAGCTGGGCGAAGCGCTGCGGGTCCCGGTCGGTGTTGCCGACCCCGCCGGGAAAGAGCGAATCCCCGGTGAACAGGTGCGGGGTGCCGGCCGGGTCGCGGTACAGCAGGGCGATCGATCCGGGGGTGTGGCCCCGGAGGTGGATGACCTCCAGCGCCTGCTCGCCCACCCGCACCAGGTCGCCGTCGGCGAGCGGCTGCGCGGTGATGGGCAGCCCTTCGGCGTCGTCGACGTGCACCAGGGCGCGGGCGCCGGTCTTGGCGACGACCTCCTCCAGCGCCACCCAGTGGTCCATGTGCCGGTGGGTGGTGACCACCGTGGCCAGGCCCGCGTCGCCGACGAGGTCCAGCAGGCGGGGGGCCTCGTTCGCCGCGTCGATCAGCGCCTGCTCGCCGGTGGCGCGGCAGCGCAGCAGGTAGGCGTTGTTGTCCATCGGGCCGACCGACACCTTGGTGACGGTGAGCCCGGTCAGCTCGCGCACGGCGGGCGGGCCGCCGGCGGTGACGCTCCCGGTGTAGCTCATGACGATGGCTATACCCATTCCGGTGGGGTCGGCAGCGGACCGTCCGGCGTGACGGCCAGCGTGTCGCCGCGGCTGCGGCCGATCAGCCAGGCGGCCAGCTCGGCGGGGGGCCCGGTGACCACGGGTGCGCCCTCCGGCTCGCCGATCACCAGGGCATGCCGGGTGCCGTCGAAGCGCAGCACCATCGCCGGGGTGTCCGCGCGGCCGGTCAGATTGCTCACCACCTCGTGCAACAGGTGCTGGGCGAATGCCGGCGGCCAGTCCGCCGGCCGGTAGCCGACGGCGAGGTCCACGTGGTGAACCTCGACCTCGCGCAGCCGTCCCCAGACCAGCATGGCGGCCGGCCACGGGCCACGGTGCGTCTCGACCGTCGCCGACCAGGCCCCGACGGGCATGGCGGCGACCGCCTCGGTGAAGCGCTCCGCCGAGCGGCGCAGGTCGTCCAGCTGGGCAGCCGGGGGGCGGGCGGAGCCGGCGGC
>NZ_SMJY01000283.1:0-5743 GCF_004348355.1 Micromonospora sp. KC721
CTCCTGACCTTCTCCCCCCCGGTCCGGCCCTCGGCTTCTGCGGGTGGGATCAGGCGTCTATGGGAGAGGGGGCGGTCAGGTGGGCGCGGGCGAATTCGAGGGCCTCGCGCAGGTCCGCCTCGCGGCGCTCGCGGCTCTTCGCGCCCCTCGTGGTGACCTCGACGGCCACCGAGCCGGTGAAGCCGCGACCGGCCAGCGACCGCAGCAGTTCGGCGCAGGGCTGGCCACCCCGGCCCGGCACCAGATGCTCGTCGCGCCCCTCGCCGGTGCCGTCGCCCAGGTGCACGTGCGCCAGGCGCTCACCCATCCGGTCCGCCATCGCCAGCGCGTCGGTACGTGACGCCGCGCAGTGCGACAGGTCCAGGGTGTACGAGGCGTACCCGGTCTCGGTCGGGTCCCAGCCCGGGACGTACGGCACGAACTGCCGCCGGCCCATCCGGACCGGGTACATGTTCTCCACCGGAAAGCGCAGGTCGGGATACTCCCGGACGATCGCGTCCAGCCCTTCGGCGAAGGTGCGCGCGTAGTCGCGCTGCCAGGTGAACGGCGGGTGCACCACCACCGTGGGTGCCCCCAGGATCGAGGCCAGTTCGGCGGAACGGCGCAGCCGCTCCCACGGGTCGGGGCTCCACACCCGCTGGGTGACCAGCAGGCAGGGCGCGTGCACCGAGAGGACCGGCACGCCGTAGTGCTCGGCGAGGCCGCGCAGCGCGCCGGCGTCCTGGCTGACGGCGTCGGTCCAGACCATCACCTCGACGCCGTCGTAGCCGAGCGCCGCGGCCAACTGGAAGGCCGCCGCGGTCCGTTCGGGGAAGACCGAGGAACTGGACAGAAGGACGGGGACGCGGGAAGTCACACTCCCGAGGGTAACCGGGTCCGGCGCGGCGGCTCGGGACGAGTGTCGGCAAACCGCCCAGAACGGCCGACCGACATCACATCGGTGCCAGCTGGTCCAGCCGACTGAGGATGACGCCCTCCCGCAGCGCCCACGGGCAGACATCCAACGACGGCACGTCGAGCCGGCGCATCACCGCCTCGGCCACCACCGCCCCGGCGAGCAGCTGGTGCGCCCGCTGCGCGCTCACCCCCTCCAGCTCCGGCAACATCGCGGGCGGGATGTGCCGGACGAAGCCGAGCACCTGTCGGAGCCCCCTGCGGGTGAGGCTGCGGGGAGCCCAGAGTCCGGCACTCGACGGCGCCGCACCCGCCAGCCGGGCCAGCGTCCGGAACGTCTTCGACGTGGCGACCGGCCGCTCCCAACCCACCTCGGTCAGCTTGTCCACCACCGGGTCGAGCAGCTCGTCGACGTACTCCCGCAGCTCCTCCACGGCCTCGGCCGACGGCGGGACCAGGCCCGACGGGTCCACCCGCAGCCGCTCCCGGCTCAGCCGCCCGGCACCCAACGGCAGCGAGACCGCCACGTCCGGGTTCTCGTCGATGCCGGCGGCCAGTTCCAGCGAGCCGCCCCCGATGTCCATCGCCAGCAACCGCCCCGCCGACCAGCCGAACCACCGCCGCACCGCGAGGAAGGTCATCCGCGCCTCGTCCGCGCCCGAGAGCACCTCCAGGCGTACGCCGGTGGCGTCACGGACCCGGCTGAGCACCTTGGCGGCGTTGGTGGCGTCGCGGACCGCGCTGGTCGCGAAGGCCAGCAGGTCGTCGACGACCAGCCCGGTGGCCGCCGCGCGGGCCATGCCGACCGCCTTGACCAGGCTGTCGGCACCCTCCTCGGTCAGCGCACCGTCCGGGCCGATCTGCTCGGCCAGCCGCAGCACCACCTTCTCCGAGTGCGCCGGCCAGGGGTGCGCCCCGTGATGGGCGTCGACCACCAGCAGATGCACCGTGTTCGAACCGACGTCAAGAACACCCAGTCGCATGGCTAGACCTTAGGACCACCGGGTTTCCGCGGCTCGTCAGCCGGCGGGCATCACCGCGCGTACGCTGGTCCGGGTGACGAGCCAGGTGGAACTGCACGTGCTGGTGGACGACCCCGACGACCCCCGCAGCCGCGAGGTGGAGCTGGACTTCCCGCGCGAGTGGATCGAGTTCCTCGACCCGGCCGACCCGAAGCACCTGGTCCGCGCCGACCTGACCTGGCTGCTGTCCCGCTGGACCTGCGTGTTCGGCAAGGGTTGCCACGGCATCGTCGCCGGCCGGGCCGCCGACGGCTGCTGTTCGCACGGCGCGTTCTTCACCGACGCCGACGACGAGAAGCGGGTCCGCGCCGCGGTCAAGCGGCTCACCCCGGCCACCTGGCAGCACTACCGCAGGGGCTTCCGGAACTGGACCGAGAACGACACGGTCGACGGCAAGAACCCGGCCCGGCGCACCGCCACCCGCGCCGCCGACGCGCCGTGCGTGTTCCTCAACGACGCCGAATTCCCCGCCGGGGGCGGCTGCGCGCTGCACGCCCAGGCCCTGCGGGACGGGGTGCACCCGCTGGAGTACAAACCGGACGTCTGCTGGCAGCTGCCGATCCGCCGCGACCAGGAGTGGCACACGCGACCTGACAACACCAAGGTGCTGGTCTCCAGTCTCTCCGAGTTCGACCGGCGGGGCTGGGGCGCGGGCGGGCACGACCTGGACTGGTGGTGCACGTCGTCGACCGAGGCGCACGTCGGCGCCGACCCGATGTACGTCTCGTACGGCCCGGAGCTGACCGCGCTGATCGGCGCGCCCGCGTACGCGAAACTCGCCGAGCTGTGCGCGGCCCGGCTCCGCCGGGGGCAGGTCGCCCCGCACCCGGCCAGCGGGTGAACGGACCGTCGCTCAGCCGAGCGGCAGCACCACCACCCCGTCGTCGTCGCAGCGCACCTGCGCGCCCGGGGTGAACACACAGGTGCCGAACGACACCGGGACGTCGCGTTCCCCGGCCCCGGTCTTGCCGCTCTTGCGCGGGTTGCTGCCGAGCGCCTTGATACCGAGCGGAAGGGTACGCAGCGCGGCGACGTCCCGCACGGCGCCGTTGATGACCACCCCGGCCCAGCCGTTCTCCGCCGCCGTGCCGGCGATGAGGTCCCCCATCAGGGCGGTGCGCACCGAGCCGCCGCCGTCCACCACCAGCACCCGGCCCTCCCCCGGCTCGGAGACGACGGACTTGACCAGGGCGTTGTCCTCGAAGCAGCGTACGGTGACCGCCGGACCGCCGAAGGCGGTGACGGCGCCGAACTGACGCAGTTGGGTGTCGCACGAGCCCAGGGCTTCGCCGTACCGGTCGTAGAGGTCGGCGGTGCTGTCGGTCATCGAGATTCCCTTCGGTCGGTCGTGGTGGGGCGCGCCCGGGGACGGCGATGTCCCCGGGCGGCACTCAGTCGGCCTTCACCGCGAGCACCGGGCAGGGCACCCGGAGCAGGATCTCCTGCGCTGCCGACCCCATGATGAGCTTGCCGACCGCGGTCCGGTGCCGGACCCCGATGACCACCATCGAGATCTCCTCCGCCTCGACGATGTCGACGATCTCCTCCGCCGCGTCCCGGCCCCGGACCAGTTGCCGCACGCTGTGCGGAACCCCGGCGGCGGTCAGCTCGCGGCTCACCCGGTCCAGCTCCGCCTCCTGGGCGAACCGCGGGTCGACGTACGCGTCGCCGCGCGAGGTGTTCACCACCAGCACCGGCTCGTCGCGGAACCGGGCCTGCTCCACGGCGGCCCGCAGTGCCGCCTCGCCCAGCGGCGAGGGCACGTACCCCACCAGCACCGTCATCCGGTCACCAACCTTCCCCGCAGCGGACGGACCACGAACCGTCCGATCAGCGGCCAGAGCAGCACCACGACGATCGTGGTGTAGACCGTCCAGGACACCCAGCCGCCGAGCAGCCCGTGCAGCTCACCGCCGGAGAGCTGCAACGCCCGCCGGCCCTGCTTCTCGGCGAGCGGGCCGAGGATCACCCCGACGATCAGCGGCAGGATCGGCAGCCCGAACCGGCGCATCATGAAGCCGAGCAGGCCGATGGTGAGCAGCAGGAACAGGTCGAACGGCGAGGCGTTGACCGCGTACGCGCCCATCGAGGCGAAGAAGACGATCCCGGCGTACAGGTACGGGCGCGGGATCCGCAGCAGCTTCGCCCAGGCGGGAGCGAGCGGCAGGTTCAGCACCAGCAGCAGCAGGTTGCCGACGAAGAGGCTGGCGATCAGCGTCCAGACCAGCGCGGATTCCCGCTCGAAGAGCAGCGGACCGGGCTGGAAACCCCACTGGTGGAGCGCGGCCAGCATCACCGCGGCGGTGGCGTTGGTGGGCAGGCCCATTGCCAGCAGCGGCACCAGCGTGCCGGCGGCCGAGGCGTTGTTGGCGGCCTCCGGCCCGGCGACGCCCTCGATCGCGCCCCGACCGAACTCCTCCGGGTGCTTGGTCAGCTTCTTCTCGGTGACGTACGACAGGAAGGTGGGGATCTCCGCCCCGCCCGCCGGCAGCGCGCCGAACGGGAACCCGAACGCGGTGCCGCGCAGCCACGGCTTCCAGGACCGCTTCCAGTCCTGCCTTCCCATCCACGGCTGCCCCACCGGGATCACCTCGGCGGCCCGGCGGCGCAGGTGCGCGGCGATCCAGAGCGCCTCACCGACGGCGAAGATGCCCACCGCCACCACGACCACGTCGATGCCGTCGGCGAGTTGCGGAATCCCCAGGGTGAGCCGCTGCTGACCGCTCACCGAGTCGATCCCGACGATGCCGATCACCAGGCCGAGCAGGAGCGAGGCGAAGCCGCGCACCCGGGACGCACCGAGCACGGCGGTGACCGCCACGAACGACAGCAGCATCAGCGCGAAGTAGTCGGGTGCGCCGAGGCTGATCGCGAACTGCACCAACGGTGGGGTGACCAGCACCAACAGCAGGGTGGCGATGGTGCCGGCGACGAACGAACCGATCGCGGCGGTGGCCAGGGCCTGCGCGGCCCGGCCGGCCTTGGCCATCTTGTTGCCCTCGATCGCGGTCACCACCGACGACGACTCACCGGGCGTGTTCAGCAGGATCGAGGTGGTCGAGCCGCCGTACATGCCGCCGTAGAAGATGCCGGCGAACATGATCAGCGCCTGGGTGGGTTCCATGCCGTAGGTGACCGGCAGCAGCAGCGCCACGGTCATCGCCGGCCCGATGCCGGGCAGCACGCCGACGGCGGTGCCGATGGTGACGCCGAGCAGCGCGAACAGCAGGTTCATCGGGGTCACCACGTTGGCGAACCCGTCGAGCAGGTTGGCGAGGTTGTCCATCACAGGATCCCTTGCAGCACGCCGGCGGGAAGGTTGACGCCGAGCCCGATGGCGAACGTGTAGAAGGTGATCAACGCCAGCGCGACGGCGATCAGCAGGTTACGCACGTAGTGCCGGTTGCCGAGGGCGAACGCCGTGCCCCAGAAGAGCAGCGTCCCGCTGATCACCCAGCCGAGCCGGTCGATCAACACCGCGTTGACCAAAAACGCCCCGATCAGCAGCAGCACCGTCCGCCAGTCGATGGGAGTGGTCAGGTCGACGTCCTCGCCGGCCTCCGGCTCGCCCGCGCCGCCGCGGGCCACGTCCACCGCGTACACCGCGGCGACGATCAGCAGCAGCACGCCGAGCAGGATCGGCAGCGGCTTCGGGCCGATCGGGTCGGCGCTGCTGAGCGCGGACCCGATCCGGGTCGCGTCGACGATCACCAGGAGGCCGACCAGGGCGAGGAACGCGCAGACGCCGTACTGGGCGCGGTCACCGCCCGGGGCCGTCCTGGTCGAGCCGGTCGCGGTCTCTTCGGCGGTGGGGGCCGCCGACCCGG